>MEOQ01000019.1 GCA_001769275.1 Bacteroidetes bacterium GWF2_43_63
CACATTGGAAATGTACAAAACAGTATCGGGATAATACAAAACAGTATCGGAGCTCTGAGAGAGATTTCTGATATAAATGCTGTCCATTTGAATGTGCTGGCTGTTGTATTCAGCAGTAAAAGTCAGTTCAATAGTTTGAGCAAAAATATTCCCTGAAGAAATCAATATGAATATAGCAACGTGAATAAAGTTTTTCATGCGTGCTTTTTTGCAAATTTACACCAAAACATTTCCAACCCCAATGCTTTATAAATTTTATTTGATGAGACCATTATCATCACAATGAGCCCTTATAAACTTTTGTCTTTTTCATTTTATCTTTTGTCTTGCTTCACATTTTTCGTGAAAACCACCACTTCCAGTGCCAGAAACAGAAAATAAAGAATTACAAAAAACAGACTGTCATTCATTGAATCAATTCCAAAGCCCATCACGAGTACGAGGATGTAAATCATTCCCAAAAGCATTTTGCCGGTAGTGAGTGCCAGAAAGATGAGTGCGGAGGCCTTGGAGTCCTGCTTCAGCGATTTTTGGAACACCAGGAACGATAAGGCATTGATTACAGCCAGCAATCCTAAAGACCATGGCCATGAAATACCGTATAATTCCGGGAAAATTGCCGCTATGCTCCAGGCCAATACATTTATTATAATGAGGAAAATGAAATATGGTTTCCAGATCAGCTGATTCATTATTTATTGCGGTTAAGGTCTTTTATGATTAGCAAAACAGCAATAATAACGGACAGCGGCGATAAAGTAATAGTAAACCAGGGAGTTTCTGTACCGGTCTGTTCATCGAGCCAAACGGCTCCCCAGGTCATTCCGCCGATGATCACAAGCATTTCGAAAGCCATTCCGGAAAACCGGGCAAAGTCGTTGCTCTTTTTTTTCAGGTCTTCCTTGTCTTTCTTCATAAATGGAAATTATTGAATTTCCGCCTGCTGAGCCGCCTGCATGCTGCAATTTCCGGTGAATACTGCACCAGGCTCAATGCTGATTTTCTGGGTCTGAATGTCTCCCGTAATTCTGGCTGTTGAACGGATGCTCAGCAATTCTCCGACATATACTTTGCCTTTTGCTTCTCCACTAAAATCGCCGTTTTGGCAATGAATTTCACCTTCCACCTGACCAGAGCCACCAATAACAATTCGTCCCTGCACTATTAAATTTCCAATAACCTGGCCGTCGACGCGAATATCGCCATTGGCCTTGATGTCGCCGTTTATCAATGTTCCTGCGGCAATAATGTTGATTGTTTGTGTTACCGGTTCGCTTGTCACTGTCTTTGCCATAAAAAAGTCCTTTCTGTTTTCGCTATTCACTGTAATAGCGGTTGAAAAATTCAAGGTATTTTGATTCGTCCTTCGATTTGTAAAATACCGGGTAATTGTCGGTGCTGATAATAAACGTAACTGGATTGCTGGCCGCAGTCATGTCGTTCAGGCCTCTGTCATTTTTGGTGAAGCGCAGATAGGTCAATCCGTTGGTCTTGGTTTTGAAATGACTCACCGAGATCATCATTCGGTTATCGGTGAGATAGAGGCTGCTTACACTCAGATTGTCCGATCCGAAATACAGTCCGTTGAAATCGGAAAATGCTGCTTTAAGCTTATTAACGTTGCTGGTTTTTGCATCAACCAGACAAACGAAAATATGGATCACTTCGTTGTCCGAGGGCTTGTAGAGTTCCTTCAGAACTACAGTTGTGCCCCCATCGCTGCCCCCGGAAATCTCGGTGGCTACTCCGCCGCCAAGATAGGCGAGAATATCATCGGCTCTCTGCTTGATGTCTCCCGTGTAGTTGGAAGAAATGACATTCATCAGAGCTTTCAACGTGTCATTCCCGTAAATTTTCCCCAGACTGACCGCTTTAAGAAAATCAAACCGTCCAACGAGTGAGATTTCTTTAAACACACCCAACGCCGAATCGCAGCGGTGTAATACTTTCTGATAATTACCTGACTGAAAAGTCAGATAAGTGTCTTCGTAATATTGCTCACCAACATTTTTTTGCGCAGCAACTTTGGTCCAGTAATCCGGATCGGAAAGAATTTTCGCAAATTCGCTTTCCGGGAATTTAGACAGGATCAGGTTTTTATAGAATGTTGCCCGTTCTTCATTTTTCAGGCTCTTATTCGAGGAATAAAGCATGTAATAAGTCTCGAGCTTGTAGTTGGTTGAATCAAATCTTGAAAGTAGCGTTTCATGCGCTTTTACAGCATCCTTATATTCAAGCAATTCTGTTTTATAAATCCGGCCGAGTTCAAAATAGGCTTTCTCAATTTTTTTATTCGATTCAACAATCCTTTCAGGTGTCAAAGGCAGGTCTTTCATGTAGAAACTCCTGTCGCGCGGGTTTGAAGCTGCTTTTGCCGAATCATCCATGGGGATTGTGTCGCTGCCGCTTTCTTCGAAGCCGAAATCCATCACTTGTTTATTTTCCAGTCGCCATAGAGGAGCAAGTTCGCGGTCGCCCCATTTTTTCTTGAACTCTGTTTTTCCGAAAGCAACGGTTTGCGCATTGTAAAAATACCAGTTTGAATTGGCATTGGCTACGTTGGGAAGATTACTGTTTTGCGCTGCAGCCATACGTTCGCGTTCCTCGCGTTTTTTCCGTTCTTCTTCTTTTATGTACTCCTGAATCAGCTTGTCGATGGCTGCATTCCGGTCAGTTTCGGACATGTTGGCCAAATGCTGCAACGAGTCTTCCGTTTCAATGGTCGTCAAATTCAAAACCAGCCCGCTGAGCACCTCAGAACGGGTTTTAATTTTGTCATAATCGGGGAAATCTTTTGGCAAAACGGTCATACAGGTATCATAAAACCCTTGCGATTTCTTGTATTCACGTTTATCGAAATAAATCTGACCAAGCTTCAGATAAGTGTTTGCTTTCTGATAAAAATTCACCGTGCTGTATTTGGCCGAGAGAATCAAATAATCAATTCCTTCTTTTTCTTTTTTGTCTTTAAATGCGATGTTTGCCAATGCAAAGTAAATCTCGTCGCGGTAATCATCATTTTTGCTGTCTTTCAGCATTTTTTCAAGTTCCTTGACAATGGCGGCACTGCTTCCACTGCCCGCGTCATAACACTGTGCCGCAAAAATACGTGCATGAAATGCTATTTCGTATTTAGGATTTTTTTTCAGTATCTGCTGATACATATCAAGGGCTTCCGCATTTCTTTCAAGGCGCTGATATACCTGTGCCAGCACAAACATCAGGCGTACCCGGGTCTTCTTTGATTTATTGATCGAAATGCCTTTTTTGAGATAATCGATGGCGGTTTCGTAGTTGCCCGATCTGATATTGTAATCGGCCTGCACCAGCGGAAGCATTTTTTTTGTTTGTTTGAGCAAACCTCCTTCGTTCTGTGCAGTTTCAACAATGGAAAGGTATGCGCTGGTTTTGCTAAGCTTGTTTTTGGCAATCATGGTCCTTGCCATCCACAGATAAGCGTCGAAACGTTCAGGGTTTTTGTTGTATTTCTTTGTTACATAATCAAGCGTGCTGCTGGCTTTTTCATAATCATGCTTGTAGAAGCTCGCTTTTCCCATCATCAGATAGCTGTCGTCAATCCACTTCACATACTCCACGCCTTTGAATTCCATGCTGTGTTTCGCAATCACTTTGTAAGCCTTTTCAATAGAGCGGTCCATCAGCGGCGTGATTCCCATAATGTCTTTCTCAGTTCCTTCTGGGAAAACAGAGATAATTTGGGTGTAATTGTCAATATGGGCGTTCGACAGATTTGCAATCCCTTCTTTCAATGCTTCATTTCCATTGAAATAGGCGTTGAAATGAGATGTAAGATTGTGATAACCGCGACGCATGGCCGTGTTTTTCTTGGTCGAACACGCCGAAGCTGCGATCAGGAGCAGTGATAATATCAATAAATGGCTTTTCCTCATGCCGGTATTTTGGTCTGATAACGAATAAACGGCAAATTTATTATTTTTATTTTAGAATTCCTTTAAAGATTTAAGACATTCATACAATGGAACACCGAACACCGAACACTGAACAGGGAAAGTATGAAGTGGAGCCAGAATCGTGGACATGTGTCTCCGGCCTCATGTGTGTTCGCGCGTCTCCTGCCTGCAACGTTTTGCAGTGGTCGCGCGTCTCCCGACGCGTGACATAAAAGCAAGGCCGCACATAGACGAGGTCTCACATTTTCACATTTGATTTCATCATATTTCGTAAGTTTGAACTCCAAAAGAATTTTCATTGCCCGATTTTTCAGAAAATATAAAACAGAAACTGGCCACACTGCCCTCTCAGCCCGGGGTGTATCAGTATTTCGATGCTGAAGATATCATCATTTATGTCGGTAAGGCCCGGAATCTGAAAAAGCGCGTGTCTTCCTATTTTCAGAAGGAGCATGACAGTGCGAAACTTAAATTGCTTGTACGAAAAATCGTGCGTATCGAAACCATCGTGGTGCGGAGCGAATTCGATGCATTGTTGCTGGAAAACAATCTCATCAAAAAGCTGCAGCCCCGATACAATGTGTTGCTGAAAGACGATAAAACATACCCCTGGATTTGCGTTACCGACGAAGAATTTCCACGAATATTTTCGACCCGTTCGAAAGACGTAAAAGGCGAATATTTCGGCCCCTATCCATCTGGCCGCATGGTGAAAGAGCTCACCGAAATTATCCGGAAAATTTTCACATTACGGACCTGCAAACTTGCACTCTCTGAGGTTGGAATTTCGAAAAAGCGCTTCAGACCTTGTCTTGAATTGCAACTGGGGAATTGTCTGGCTCCATGTGTTGGTTTGCAGAACCGCGAAGATTACTTAGATATGATCCGGCAGGCGCGTCACATTCTGAAAGGCAATCTGAATCCAGTTATTCAGGGGCTTAAAGCAAAAATGAATGAACTCTCTGCAGCGCTTGAATACGAAAAAGCACATAAGGTAAAAGACAAACTTGAAGCTCTGACCTTGTTTCAGGCGCGCTCTGGTGTGACTTTCGAAAAACTCGGCGACGTGGATGTCTTTTCTGTCGTGTCCGACGAAGAATATGGATATGTCAATTTTTTGCGACTGCTGAACGGAAACGTTGTTCAGGGCCACACCTACGCATTGAAGAAAAAAATGGATGAAACCGATTTGGATCTGCTGATGATTGGTCTTGGTGAATTTTTGTCACTTAATGGAAATTTTGCGCCGCTTGTACTGCTGCCTTTTGACATAGAGATTGAGGTTCCAAAAGTGAAGTTCGAGGTCCCGAAAATCAGCGATAAGCATCAGTTGCTCGATTTATCACTGGCCAATGCCAAACAATTCCGGCTGGAGCAAGGTAAGAAGCGCGAGATGATTGATCCGGAGCGGCATTCCAAGCGTATTATGCAGACGTTGATGAATGACCTGCATCTGAAAAAACTTCCGGAGCACATCGAATGCTTTGATAATTCTAATCTACTGGGAACCGATGCCGTGGCTTCCTGTGTGGTTTTCCGCCGGGCGAAGCCCGCAAAAAGCGAATACCGTCACTTCAATATCAAGTCGGTGATTGGCCCCGACGATTTTGCCAGTATGACCGAAGTTGTTACACGTCGCCTGAAACGTTTGCAGGAAGAGGGCTCCGACTTGCCAGACCTTCTGATTGTCGATGGTGGCAAAGGCCAGCTGAGTGCAGCGGTCGAAGCACTTGACGCTTTGAGCCTCCGGCACGTGGTTCCGGTCATTGGCATTGCAAAACGACTTGAAGAAATATATTTTCCCGGTGACACATTGCCAATATATATTGATAAGAAAAGTGAGACACTTAGGTTGATTCAACGCATGCGCGATGAAGCGCACCGCTTTGGAATCACGCATCATCGAAACAAGCGCAGCAAGGGATTACTGAAAACCGAATTGACTGAAATATCTGGAATAGGTAAAACACTGGCAGAAAAACTGCTTAAACAATTTGGTTCAGTTGAGGCGCTGAAAATGGCGTCTGAAGCGGATATAGTGAAAGTTGTCGGAAAAATGAAGGCGCAGGTCATCCTTGATTGGGTCGAAAGCAGTAATACCGCCTCGGGAGAATAATAATCAAATTTTCCAGACATTAACAGTATTGTGTGATTTGATGTTTGCTTTTGCTTAAAAGTGAATTTATATTTGCTATCAACTTAAAACCAAACTCTATGAAGAAAACCAGATTTTTTGCTCTTGCTGTTGCTGTAATGCTAATTGCCTCTTGTGGCGGGTCGAAAGATGACAAGAAAGATCTTGCCGATCAGGAAAAAAAGGTGAATGAAACACCAGCCAGGAATAATGGTTATTTTTTGATGCATTATTCACCCCTTAAATCTATGTTTATTTCAGAATTCGGGAAAGAATTCTCCAAGCTGGACACTTGTAAAAGCTGGGTTTCGCATATCAGTTCAGATGCTGCAGGAACATTGTATGCAAGTCCTGTGGACCTGAAACTGGGTGTTATCAGATCGACTGATAATGGTAAAACCTGGAATCCGGCTGCCAACAATTATGCTGGCAAAACGGAAAACGCAACATATGCCATTGCTGCAGGCAAAGCCAAATCTGTTTATGCGCTGAGCTCTCACGGTGATTTTTATGTTTCTAGTGATGGTGGAGATAATTGGGAAAAACGAACATCTCCCTGTGTTAAAAACGTTCCTCACAAAAGTCCTGCTATGGGTATAGAGGCATACCTGGCAGTCTCCGCCGATGGAAAGAAAATTCTGGCTCAGGCCTGGTTTTTTGAAGAAACCGTTCTTGCTGTCAGCGAAGATGAGGGTAAAACATGGTCAGCTATTCCGGCTCCCACAGAACGCAACTCTTCGAAGGGAATTGGTTTCTGCAGCGACAGAATAGTGTATGCTTCCTATGATCAGTTATTCTACACAGACGACCTGGGAAAAACCTGGTTTACATCAACTCCTGAAAAACTTGTATCCAAGGGTTCAGAATCATCCTTCTATGGGTACCGTCATTTTGTGACAGACGGTGATTTATTTGTTGTAGGTGTTGAGGCGCCGGCAGCTGAGAGAAGCAGAGATGCAAAGAATAAATACCCGGGTGCCATTTTCTTTTCCAAAGATGCAGGAAAGACTTTTGAAGTGCTCGCATTTCCCCACAGTGTTGACCCCACGCCCACTGTGTCTGATGAGACTGTTTTCCTGACATTCGTGCCGAAGAAAAAATCCTGAACAGAGTAATGGGTTTCTTTTCGTAAAAAACAAAAAGTAGCCGCACAGGATTTCTGCTCAAAGACAAAAACCGATGATTCCATATCAGCCGCAAGGTGAAAGATGGGATATCGGTTTTTGCTTTAATAATTGCCATTTAAAGAGCTGTAAAAGCGCGTTAATACTGGCTTTATAAAGCAGGAAAGTATTACTGTTTTCCTGAGACCCACGTGCAGTCATACTAACATTACGCGACATGCATTTGCAAAACGCGTTTTGCATCCTAAAAAACTACACTTCAAGTCGCTGTCATCCTGAGTTTCGCTACAGAAGCTCTTTTTAGCGAATTAGCTTCGAAGTATCGACGGAGACAGCGAAAATCAACAGAAGTATTGTCCGAAGTATAAAACGAGATCCCGGTTGTATCAGCGAAGCTTTATCACTAAAGCGACCGGGACTTAAATCTTTCTTTTGTTGACTTTCAGAATTTTAAGCACTTGTGTCATTAGCAGTATCTATGAAATGTTCTTCGCTTGGTCAATTATCAGTCTGATTCTCAGTTTCAAAAAGGCAATAAATATATGTTCGCAAAATCGCGTAAAAATGCGAATATGGAATATTGTACTTGCATTTCTGTTGCTGCAATTACAAATATGAGTAATTTGCAGGACAACGAATTTTTTCCGAAATTTGTCCCGAAATACTTTTTTAATGAAACGAATCAAGATTGTTGACCTGCTGAAAAAACAAGCAGATCATTTGCTGGGAACGACCGTTACGGTTAAAGGCTGGGTGCGCACACGACGCGATAGCAAGAACGTGGTTTTTATTGCCGTGAACGACGGCAGCATAATACACTCCATTCAGGTTGTGGCCGATACTGCGAAATTCGACGAAGCAGTGCTTAAAGACATCACTACTGGCTGTAGTGTACGCATTGATGGAAAACTGGTTGAATCGCCTGCACAGGGACAGCCCGTGGAAATTCATGCAGAAGAAATTGAAATTTACGGGAAGTGCCCATCAGACTCATATCCATTGCAGAAAAAAGGGCATACGCTGGAATTTCTGCGCGAGATTGCGCACCTGAGGCCGCGTACAAATACTTTTGGAGCTGTGCTGAGAGTGCGTCATGCCATGGCTTTTGCTGTACATAAATATTTCAACGAGCGCGGATTCAATTATCTGCATACACCCATCATCACCGGCAGCGATGCCGAAGGTGCCGGCGCCATGTTTCGCGTAAGTACACTCGATGCCGAGAATCCGCCGCGTACGCCCGAAGGGAAAATCGATTATTCGCAGGACTTTTTTGGAAAAGAAACCAATCTCACGGTTTCCGGACAGCTCGAAGGCGAACTCGGAGCACTGGCTCTGGGCGAGATTTACACATTCGGCCCTACGTTCCGGGCTGAGAACAGCAACACGCCGCGTCACCTTGCTGAGTTCTGGATGATTGAACCGGAGATGGCTTTCTACGATATCACAGACAACATGGATCTGGCGGAGGATTTTCTCAAATCGCTCGTCAGCTATGCGCTTGAGCATTGCTTCGACGATCTTGAATTTTTACAGAAAATGTACGACAAGGAATTGATCAGTCGCTTGAAAGGCGTTGTGGAAACTCCGTTTAAACGTCTTGCATATACCGAAGCCGTCGACATTTTGATGAAGAGTGGCCAAAAATTTGAATTCCCGGTTTCATGGGGAACCGATTTGCAGGCCGAACACGAGCGCTATCTGGTTGAACAGCATTTCAATTGTCCGGTAATACTGACTGATTATCCCGCCGAAATAAAAGCTTTTTACATGAAGCAGAATGATGACGGAAAGACTGTCCGGGCCATGGATGTGTTGTTTCCGCGTATCGGCGAAATCATTGGTGGAAGCCAGCGCGAAGAAGATTTCGATAAGCTGATCAGCAAAATCAGAGCTTTGAATATTCCGGAGAAAGACGTGTGGTGGTATCTCGAAACGCGAAAATTCGGCTCAGTTCCGCACAGTGGATTTGGTCTTGGTTTCGAACGCCTCATATTGTTTGTAACTGGTATGGCCAACATTCGCGATGTCATTCCTTTCCCGCGTACGCCCAACAATGCAGAATTTTAATATTAAACACTGTTGAAAAATTTCCGACTTTAAATTGCTGAAAACTTGACAACACCCTTTCAGTTTTCGTATTTTCAGACATAAATTACTTGTTATGCTTTACCAACGGCTCGAACAGAAACTTCAGCAAAAGCTCTCTCCGCAACAGATTCAGCTCATGAAACTGCTGCAGGTTCCGGCCATTGCGCTTGAACAACGCATTAAACAAGAGATTGAGGAAAATCCAGCACTAGAAGATTCATCGGAAGACAGTGACGATGAAAACCCGGACCTTCAGAATGAAGAACAAGAGAGCAATGAGAATGAAGATTCAGACGTAGACGAAAATGCCGAGAATGATTTCAGCCTCGATGACTATATGGATGAGGATGACATTCCCGAATACAAGCTGCAAGCAAAGAACACCAGTGCCGATGACGAAGTGCGCGAAATCCCCTTTGTTTCTCAGTCAAGTTTTTACGATCAGCTCTACGAACAGCTCCAGATGCGAAATCTGACTGAGTTGCAGTACAGCGTTGGAGAATATATCATTGGAAATATTGATGAGAATGGTTATCTGAAGCGCGATGCAGCCTCACTTTCAAATGATCTGGCGTTCGGACTGAATATAAACATGGCGCCTGAGAAAATTGAAGAAATCATTTATGTGATTCAGCAGTTAGATCCTCCCGGCGTGGCTGCCCGCGACCTGCGTGAATGCCTTGTGTTGCAGCTTCAGCGCAAGGATCAAAAAAAGGAATCCATTCACAATGCAATTATTATTCTCAGCGATTGTTTCGATGAGTTTTCGAAAAAGCATTACGATAAAATCATGAAACGTCTTGGCATCAGCGAAGATTTGTTGAAGGATGCCATCGATGAAATTATCAAACTGAATCCGAAACCCGGCAATTCGGGCGGTGATTCAAGTAAAGGAAGCTTACATGTTTTCCCGGATTTCACTATCAACAACAACGAAGGCGAGCTGGAGCTGGTTATCAATTCGCGCAACATGCCCGATCTGCGTGTTAGCCGCTACTATCAGCAAATGCTGGAAAACTATGTGAAATCAAAGAATCAGGACACAAAAACAAAAGAAGCTATTCAGTTTGTTCGTCAAAAAATTGATTCAGCCAAATGGTTCATCGACGCCTTGAGGCAGCGGCAGAATACCTTGTATGTGACTATGTCGGCCATCATGAATTTTCAGAGAGAATATTTTTTAAGTGGTGACGACACCAAGCTGAAGCCGATGATTCTGAAGGACATTGCCGACAAAGTCGGGCTCGATATTTCAACTATATCGCGTGTTGCAAGCAGTAAATATGTAGTCACTCCATTTGGAACTCTTTTATTGAAAAGCTTTTTCAGCGAATCAATGCAAACCGATTCGGGCGAAGAAGTTTCATCGCGCGAAATCAAAAGCATTCTCACCGATGTCATTGGTGCCGAAGAGAAACGTAAGCCATTAACCGATGATCGTCTTGCAAAAATTCTGAAAGAAAAAGGATACACCATCGCGCGGCGCACAGTGGCCAAATACCGCGAGCAGCTTGATATTCCGGTTGCGCGACTACGTAAACAAATCTAATTAAAAAATGTGCGAAAGCACATTTTTTAATTTCCATATTACAGCTAAAATGAAAAACCTTCCCAGACTTCTTTCCTGGCTACTACATCCAATAATACTTCCGGCATTATTTGCCGTATTGTTGCTGAATGGAAATTATTACATCAACAATTTGCTCAGACCTGAGGCAATCAGAATTATAGTTTTAATTGTGCTGATTTTCACGCTTGCTATTCCTGCGCTCATTTTTGTTGCATCGCGATATCTCGGAGTCGTTGACTCCCTTGAAATGGAAGCGAAACAGGAAAGAATTTTTGCGATTACAGTTTTGGGTGTTTCCTCATGGTTTTGCTGGCGGATTTTGGCCAATTATGATTTACCCGCCTATTATACGGACTTTCTACTTCTGATTTTCACTGCTTCTGCATTTGGGCTGATTATTTCTTTTTTTAAAAAATTCAGCTTGCATATTTTTGGCTGGAGCGTGATTGTTGTTTCCCTTGCCTGGTATATTTTTTCATGGCAATGTTTCAGCGTACTATTTATCGCACTGGCTGTGGCTTTGACAGGGGTGGTTGCCTGGTCGCGCCTGAAGCTTAATGCACATACACCCGGCGAAATATATCTTGGCTTCGCGCTCGGGCTGCTGCCTGTAGTGGTGTTGTTGATTTTATGAAGCGATGCTTTTAACAACATAAATTTGCAGCCCGCTGTCATGCTGAGTGTCGCTCCCATAGCGCTTTTGCGGCAGGTTGCTCGCGACGTATCGAAGGAGACAGCGACTTGAAACTCAACACCAAATTCTGTTGATTTTTTGTGCTTAGCAAAGTGTTTTCTGAAGCCAGATAAAATGTATACGCTTGGATTGACGGTAAAATGGACTATTCAACTATTAATATGTTGAAAGGGCTAATAGAGTGATAGCAGCAGTAAATACGCATATTACTATAGCAGCAATTGCAGATCCAGAGCCTTTTTTCATTTTTTTACTGTTGTCAATAATTATTATACTGGCAATGGCAAAAATAAACGCAAGTGCTGATATCAGCAGGCCGTACCCCATATTCAAAAACATAGCGACGGCTAGCCCTGCCATGCTTAAAACCCATGATATGGTTGACAATTGTTCTGTTTCAGGTATAGGCTCTGGCTCTTTTGTTGGTGCAGCAGTATTTGTTGTGTCATTAAATGCTGTGATAACCTCGTTGATGCCGGAGTGGTATTTAATCATGAAAACTCCAGTTTTGTCAATGGATTTTTGTTCCCTTTTATTATCACAAGTCGTATAAAACACTTTGCTTTCCGTTATTTCTCTGACTTTACCGTTTAGAATAGTTCCATCCCTGAGAATTATTTCATCACAGAGAATATTCTGATGTTTGTTGTTGTTTTGTGCTGAACTGATGTTGGCCGTATCCGGTTCGATAGAAGAGCAAAGCATCATGGGTTCAGGACCGGAAATTTCAGAAGCCCTATTTTCAACCATAACTGAGGTTGCCGGCTTTACATCTTTGTGGGAATGGGTCGCATTCACTGATGCTTTGTCTGGAATTGATACACCGTTTCTGTATTTTTTTAACTGAAGAATGCTATTATTATAGACATTGTCAGTCATACTGCATGACGTAAGAAATATTGCCAGCAGAAATGAAATTGGAAATAATATATGCCTGCACTTCATAAATATTAATTTAAAAAGCAAATATATTAATTCTGAAAAGAAATGATTATTTTGGTTCTAAATTTTCACACCCGTTGCATAGGGCGCAGCGTCTAAGCCAGCGAACAATCCCTGCTGGTAGCGAAAATATCCGGCCATCGCAATCATGGCGGCATTGTCGGTGGTATAAGACAATTGCGGGATGTGCAGATCCAAATTATACTTCAAGGCCAGTTGCTGCATTGCGGCCCGCAGCCCTGAGTTGGCCGATACGCCGCCCGCCAGCGCCAGTGTTTTGATGCCGGTTTCTTTGATGGCTTTTTCTGTTTTTTCGGTCAGGATATCGATGATGGTTTTCTGAATCGAAGCGCAAAGATCCGCAGTGTTTTTTTCAATAAAATGCTCGTCTTTTTTCAACTCATCACGGAGAAAATACAGAATGGAAGTTTTTAATCCGGAAAAGCTGAAATTGAGATCGGGAATTCTGGGTTTGGCAAACTTGAATGCGGTTGCATTTCCGCTCTGAGCCAGCTTGTCAATCACAGGTCCTCCGGGGTAGGGAAGACTCATGATTTTGGCCGCCTTGTCGAAAGTCTCTCCGGCAGCGTCGTCGATGGTGTTGCCGATGATTTCGCGCTGGAAAGGATTGCGCACAATGGCAATTTGCGTGTGCCCCCCTGAAACGATCAGACAAAGAAACGGGAACTCAGGCATAGCGCGTGTTTCACCTGGTACTCGCAGGAAGTTGGCCATGATATGTGCATGCATGTGATCGACATCGATAAGCGGGATTCCAAGCGCCCACGCAAACGCTTTTGCAAAACTGACGCCCACCATCAACGAGCCGGGCAATCCCGGACCTCTTGTAAAAGCTACTGCAGAAAGCTGTTTTTTGTCTATATTTGCATTACTTATGGCGGCTTCGACTACGGGTATGATATTTTGCTGGTGTGCACGCGATGCAAGCTCGGGAACAACGCCCCCGAAAAGTTCGTGTACTTTTTGCGATGCTATCTCGTTACTCAGCAAAAAGTTGTTATGCAACACAGCCGCAGAAGTGTCGTCACACGAAGATTCTATGCCGAGAATATAAGTATCCATTGTTGAAAGAATGAGCAAATTTAGCAAAAAAACCGGACGTATCCTTTTGATCATCTATGTGGTGGTCTTCTGCATTCCGGCTGCTGTATTTGCTTTGCTGCGCACGCCCTTTATTCAGCAATATATTGCTGACCGCTTGTCGGAATATTTATCGGAGGAACTTCACACCAGAGTAGAAATCGGGACAGTCGATATTATATTCCCTCTTGATATTACTTTATTCGACCTTTACATCGAGGACCAGCACGGAAAACCTTTGCTTGCTGCGAAAGAGCTTATGGTTGCTCCCGAAAACCTTGCTGCTGGTTTTTCGAGGTTGCAGTTTAAAAGGCTTCTGCTTAGCGAAGCTGAAATCCGTCTGGTGCGTTATCCCAATGAGGAAAACTCAAACCTGCAGTTTATTCTGGATTATTTTGCAAGCGATAAAAAGGATACAACCACTAAAAAAACTGAGTCTACGCCTATAAATGTTGGCATGGTGGAACTCCGCAACTGCAGCTTCTTGTGGCATGATATGCACAAAGATACTTTATCCAAAAGCAACATCGATTTCAATAACCTGTATCTTACAAATATTAACCTGATCGGCCAAAACCTGGTGCAATGCGATACATTAACGAGCATTGATCTGAAGCATCTGGCCATGCAGGAGCGTTCAGGATTCACGTTGTGGCATTTGTCTTCTCAGGTTTCCATGCGGAATAACAGCATTACTGCGCAAAATCTGCGTTTGCTCACAAACAGCAGTAATCTTGATCTCGACCTGGCTTTCAGATATGACTCTCTGTTGGTATTCAATGACTTTGTCAATAAAGTTACCATGGATGCGGATTTTAGAAATTCGCGCGTGGGCTTTGACGATATCGCACGGTTTGCACCTGATTTGAATGGAATGCAGAGCGCGGTTATGCTCAACGGACACGCCGAAGGCACAATCGCTGATCTCGAAACCGGACAAATGAAACTTGGCTTTGGTAAAAGCTCTCACATGTATTTCAGTTTAAAACTGAAAGGGTTGCCGGACATTGAAAATGCTGAAATTCATTTCGATCTTGTGAATGCCGATATAAAACTGAAGGATATTGATTCTTTTGTTCTTCCTGGAGGTGACAACCTGAATCTGGCATCAGTTGCGGGTTCCATCACTCAGGCCAGTTTATCTGCAAAGGTTGACGGCCGAATGGATGATTTCACCGCAAGCGTTGTGGCGCGCACCAATGCAGGTTTTGTCAAGGCCGATGTTCAATCGCAAGGCGCATTCCCCAATCCCCGATACAGCGGTCAGGTCCTGGTTGAAAACTTCGATCTGCGGCCAATCGTCGGCGAATCTGTCCCGCTGGGATCTTTGACGGCATCTGTTGATTTTTCGGGCAGAGGTTCCACAGCGAAAAATTATTTTGTTGAAGGAGATGCGGAAATTTTGTCGCTGGAATACAATCAGTATTCCTATTCGCACATTAGCGTGAATGGCTCTGTGAAACCTGGTATTTTTGAAGGCCGCCTGATTGCAAGTGATCCGAATCTTACTATGGATTTTGATGGGATGATTGACTTTTCGGACAAGCTTCCGGTTTTTGATTTTATTGCACAGGTTGAGAATCTCAATCTGACGGCACTTCACCTGGCCCGAAACGATAGTCTGGCTGGGTTTTCCGGCTTTATCGACATCAATGTGAAAGGAGATAATCCGGACAATATGCTGGGTCGCCTCAGTCTGAGTGAATTTAGTTATTACGAAGGCCGCCGCGAAATTGCCATGCATACATTAACGCTGAAACTGGAGGAAACCAGTTCGCTTAGTAAAGAAATTGAACTGCGGAGCGACATGGTAAATGGCAATATCAAAGGTCAGTTTGTGTTTTCCGAAATCGGCGATGCGTTGACTAAATATCTCTCCAATTATATTCCATCTTATATTGCGCCAGACAGCACGGATAAAAAATTCAGCAATCAAGCTTTTGAATACGATTTCACTTTCAAAGATGTTCAGCCAGTGCTGGATATTTTCGCGCCGGGAATTCAAGTGAGTAAGAGCACTATTCTGCGTGGAAATTTCAATCTGGCCGATAATTATCTGAATACCCAGATTGCATCCAACTATCTGAAATATGGCGCAATCAGCTCTGTTAACCCGGTTGTGATTGCTCAAACTTTCGGCAAAAATATTTACGTCACCATTCAGTCCGATAATATTACCTATAACGATAGTCTTGAATTGGGTAATCTGGTTGCAAATACGGTTACGGTAAACGACAAATCTGAATTTTCGATCAACTGGCAGAACGACAACAGCAAGAAAGCTTATTCGGGCGATCTGAGCGGCAGTGTTTTGTTTCGCAAAGGCATGCCCGTCCTCATTCAGTTCGATGAGAGTGATCTTATTCTGAATGATTCTCTGTTTCACATTGCGCAGGATGGGAAAATAGAAATTGATACGAGTTATTTGCGTGTTCATGAATTTGCGCTGTATTCCAAATCACAGAAATTAATCATCGATGGACGAATTTCAAAAGATCCGTATGATGTGATTCAGGTGACATTCGAAAATGTTTTGCTTGACGATTTTGACGACCTGACCAAGACTGCAGGGGTTGATCTGGAGGGCAAAGTGAATGGATATGTTTTATTAAGCAATTTGTACGATGTGCCCGATTACCGCGCTGATCTTACGATTCAAAAACTCAGCCTTAATAAAAACTTTGTAGGCGATGCATTAATCAAAAGTTCGTGGGATCCTGTGCGAAAATCGGTTTACAGCGAAGCATCAATTATTTATACAGGAAACGTTGGACAAAATGTGCCGCTTGAAATAAAAGGATTTTTCAATCCGCGCGGAGAGGAAAATGTAATCGATATGGTTGTGAAGCTCGATCGGTTTAATCTCAAGCTGGTGCAGCCTTACCTCAAATCTTTCTGCAGCAAAGTGGAAGGATCGTGTGATGGATTGGTAACGGTGAAAGGGAATCTCGATAACCCAGAAGTGGGTGGGGAAGTGGTTTTCCGCAGAACCAGTGTGATGGTCGATTACCTGAATATGTTTTATTCGTTTGCCGATACTTTGAAGATTACCAATAGTGAATTTGCATTGCGCGATATCACCGTGTTCGACACCAAAGGAAACAAAGCAACTGGAGATATTCGGGCCACGCACGATCATTTCAGGGATTTTAATCTCGACATAAACCTGAAGGCCGAAAAGATGCAGTTTCTCAATACAGGGGCTAAAGACAATGATTATTTCTACGGAACAGCATATGCAACCGGAGTGGTAAAAATTTCCGGACCTTTTAATCAGATTGCTATAGAAGTGGCTGCCAAAACCGAGCCTGGCTCTGTGCTGTATATTCCGATTACGTCCTCCAGTGAGGTTTACGAAAATGAGTTTATCACATTTGTATCAGGCAAAAACGATTCGGGATTTGTGCAGAAAGACGTCAAGGTGCGCGATTCGGGCGTTAGTCTGATGTTTGATATCGATGTCACTCCCGATGCTGAAGTGCAGATTGTTTTTGATCCAAAAATCGGCGATGTGATGAAAGGTCGCGGTGCAGGCCGGTTGCGCATGACTGTTGATCGTTCAGGTGAATTTCTTATGTATGGAAATCTTGAAATTGAAAAGGGCGATTATTTATTCACACTCGAAAATGTGATCAATAAAAAATTCCTGGTCGATCCGGGCGGTGTGATCACGTGGAACGGCGATCCCTATGCTGGCCGGATGGATTTATATGCACGTTATTCTATCAAAACATCGCTCTACGAGCTGTTTCCAGTGGACGGAGAATCGGAGCAGTATAAAAGCAAAGTGCCAGTCAGCTGTCTGATGCATTTGACCGGCGATTTACTTAGCCCCGATATTTCTTTTGACCTCGATTTGCCTGAATCGGATGAAAATACTAAGAATCTTGTAAAAACGGTTATCGCTAATTCCGAAGAAATGAATCGTCAGGTGTTTGCTTTACTGATTCTGAATTCGTTTATTCCGACAGAGCGTAACACGTATAACAGCCCTATCAGTCAGGGACTCGGGAATACTTCCATTGAACTTATTTCGAATCAGTTTGGAAACTGGTTGTCGCAGATCAGCAACGATTTCGATGTTGGATTTAGTTACAATCAGGGTGATCAGGTTACTTCTTCACAGGTCGAAATCGCGCTCAGCACGCAGATTCTGAATGACCGGATTGTACTTGAGACCAATCTTGAAATTGGAGGAAATCAGCTTGGTACTTCTGAAACCCAGTCGGCATCGAATATTGCCGGCGATGTGAGCATAGAGTATAAAATTTCGGAGGATGGGAAAATTCGTGTAAAAGCATTCAACCGATCCAACACTGTGGATGTGGTTGCCAACAATGCGCCCTATACGCAAGGTGTGGCCATTTTTTACCGTAAAGATTTTGACAGATTCAGAGAATTATGGGAACGAAAGAAAAAAGACAAAAACAAAAAATGATGAAAACAATCACATTTCTGATTTTGCTTTCAGCGTTGACCATTAGTGGTTATGCGCAGGATACGGTTTTTTCTGTTCGGGTTTTCGAGCAAAAAAAATTGGTAGAAAAACGCTCCTATGGCATTCACGGCAATCTTCTTACAAAAGAAACGCGGCTCAACGAAGAACCGGAATTGTGGTTCCGGGAATTCATGATATATGATAAAGGAAAACTGATCCGCTCGGGACACTATATTGACGAAGTGGATGTGACTGATTATTCCTATACGTATAATGACAAAGGATTACTGGAGAAAAAACGCGAATCGAAACAAGGTCTGGTTACTGGCGAGACTTTTTATAAGTACAACAACGCGGGTAAATTGATTGAAGAGGAAGCCTATTTTGGAAAACGAAAAAAAATTATTTCAAGTTACGATTATACGCCTGAAGGACTTGTAAAAGAAAGAACGGAGATAATCACTGACAGCAACAGAACAATGACTTTGTCGGAATTGTATTCTTATAATCCCGACGGAAAAATGTTGCGGATGGTTGGAATGAACGGCTCAGACACCATTTCAGACATTCGGTACAAATATGATCAGTTTGGGTTCAGACTCGGGCAGGATGTGATTTCTCACGGAGACACCACGTTGTCGATCGTATGGGTATATGGCCGGAATGGCTCGCATCCTACGATTGAGAAGCATCTGGCCGATGGATTTGTGGTGCGGAAAACGAAAAACTTCTTCAACAAAGCAGGCAGAAAAAAGAAAGAAGTCATTACTGAATACCGCGTGTACAGCGGGAAAATGAAGCCGGAAAAAACAGTTAGGAAATACAGCTATTACTGGAATGACTGATCATAACTCGGAATTGCAGATTACAGAAACAGTGATGAAGCGTGTCCGTGAGAAGTTTGCCGAAGATGGCAGCGGACACGGCATTGATCACATCATGCGGGTTTATCGGGTGGCTGTCCGGATTGCCAAAGAAGAAAATTGCGATACTTTTATTGTTGCTCTTATCGCTTTGTTGCACGATGTTGGCGATCACAAGCTTTCGGCCAATGGAACTGTAAATCACAGGGAAGAAATAGTCGAATTGATTGAAGGAACGGGACTTTCGAATGAACAGGCCAATCAAATCATTGATGTAGTTGAGAAAATTTCTTTTAAAGGAAATGGCGTGGCTGATATGCCGCTCTCACCCGAAGGCCGCTGTGTACGCGATGCTGATCGCCTCGATGCCATTGGGAGCATAGGTATTGCGCGTGCTTTTGCCTATGGCGCTCTGAAGGGCAGACCTATGTTTGATCCCGAAGCAGGCCCATCGACTTCCAATAGTTTTGGGGAATATCAGAATAATAAATCCCATACGATAAATCATTTTTACGAAAAGCTTCTGTTGTTGAAAGACCGAATGGAAACATCCGCTGGCAAACGACTCGCCGAGGGCAGACATGCCACGCTTGAATTATTTCTTGCGGAATTTTTGCTGGAGTGGGACGCGAAAAGGTAGGTTTTTGTTAACAGAATACATCTAATTATGTAAATGTATTCGATAAATAAAACAATATCGTGTATGTCGATTTCGTTTATCTATACAGATGTGCATTTAACAAATTAACTCTTATTTTTTTCGTGGAAGTCAACAAATTTATATATTTGCCTGCATGAATCGCCACAATATTTTTATTTCGTTGGGATCGAACGAAGGTGACCGTGAAGGATTGCTTCAACAGGCAATAGATTCAATCAGGACCTATGTGGGAAAAGTGGTCAGGGTAAGCAGTACATATGAGGGAGACCCTGTCGGATTTCGTTCTGACAAACGGTTTCTCAATCTTTGTATTGAATTAAAAACAGATGCAAGTCCCCAGCAACTTTTGCTGAAACTCGAAGCTATAGAGGTTAAGCTTGGGCGACTTAAGCCAAGTATTTTTTCGGAATATACCGATCGCACCATTGATCTGGATATTATATTTTTCGATGATGTAGTGGTGAATACCAAAGATCTGATAATTCCGCATAATAAAATGCATCTTCGTCGCTTTGTCTTAGAGCCGCTTGCAGAGCTTTGTCCGGACTTTATTCACCCTGTGTTCAAAAAATCTGTAAAGGTTTTACTCGGGGAATGTCCCGATGAATCAAAACTTACTGTAACTTTGAGACGCTAACGCGTTGCCATGAATTTCCCCTATCGCTTTATTACCATTGAAGGTTGCATCGGTGCAGGTAAGACATCGTTCGCAACCAGACTGGCTGCTGATTTCAATGGGAGACTCATCCTCGAGCAATTTGAGGAAAACGACTTTCTTCCCAAATTTTACAAGAACCCGGAACGCTATGCTTTTCCGCTCGAATTGTCATTTTTGGCTGCTCGATTCAAGCAGTTCAAGGATAATGTGCTCAATCCGGATCTGTTCAGCGATTTTCTGATCTCAGATTATATATTTCCAAAATCACTCATTTTTTCCCGGAAAACGTTGCAGGATGACGAATACAGATTGTATAAAAATCTGTTTCAAATTATCGACAGCAATCTTCCGCGACCCGATATCATTTTGTATCTGCACCTTCCACCCGAAAAGCTGAAGGAAAATATTGTTCGTCGCGGCCGTGGATATGAGCAGGATATTTCGCTTGATTATCTTGAGAATATTCAGAAAAGTTATTTCGAATATTTTCACGAACAGCCCTCGTTGCGCGTGGTGGTTGCCGATACCAGCAACCTCGATTTTGTTGCCAACGAAGAACATTACCGCTTTCTCGTTTCATTGCTCACCCAGGAATACAAGCCCGGAATCACAGTGGTTCCGCCATTTTCCACACTATAATATCTCTCGATTTTCTTCGTTATACTTTTTAATTATGAGAATTCTGCTTTTGTTTTTTGTCGTGATATCGTCTGTTGCAACAGCGCAGACTGCATTTTCGTTTGACGACTCTACTCGTTCAAACCGCATTTTCTACGACATTTCATTGCTGGCTCATGATTCGCTCATGGGTCGCGAAGGCGGGTCGGAGTATGAAATGCGCGCCGGGAATTATATTATTTCTGAGTACACAAAATGCGGATTGATTCCCGTTCCGGGTGCTGATGGCTTCAGACAGGAGTTTGTGCTGCGAACAAAAACCGATGACAAAGGCGATACTGTTATTGTAAAATCAAACAATATTCTCGGTTATATCGAAAACAACGCGCCTTACACTATCGTGATTGGTGGTCATTACGATCATATCGGCAATTACACCAAAGACAGTGCGCTGTACATTAATAACGGCGCCGATGATAACGCCAGCGGAACTGTTGCTGTGATTGAAATGGCGCGCTATCTGAGCTCCGGAAATCTTACAAAATACAATTACATTCTGGCTTGCTGGGGATCAGAAGAACAGGGCCTCGTAGGCTCCAATTATTTTTGCTCAAGCAATCTCTATCCGTTCGAAAAAATTGCGTTTTATATGAACTTCGATATGGTAGGTCGTCTGGGATGGAAAACGGATCAGCTCGATATTTACGGATTGGGTACAACGCTGCTGTGGGATTCACTTGTTCCTGAAAACGAGTACGCCGGCTATAAGTTGAAGAAATTTAATGGCGCTGTTGATGCCTCAGATCATACGTGTTTTTATAAAAACAAAACGCCCTATATTTATTTCACCTCCGGCCTGCCGCCTGTGTATCATACGCCAAAAGATGAAACCCCGCTGATTAACCCGCAAGGCGTTGAAATTATTGTAAGCTATTCAGAAGAAATCATAGGCCGCTTTGATGGCTCCAAACCTGCTTTCCGCACGGTGAGCCCAAAGGAAATGAATAAAGTTTACTGGTATTTTCTGTCGCAGTTTATGAATTGAAAACCGTTGTGCGAAGTTTGAAGCGCTGTGCGAAGTTTTGAAACTTTGCACAACCGCTATATCACAACGTTCACAATCTTCCCCGGCACCACAATGATTTTTTTCGGAGCTTTGCCTTCGAGCCATTTCTGACTTTCGGGCGCGCTGAGCGCGAGTTTCTCAACTTCTTCCTTTGCGGTGCCTGCAGCAACTTCGAGAATGAAACGCATTTTGCCATTGAACGAAACCGGATATTTCACCGTGTCTTCAATCATATATTTTTCGTCCCATTTTGGGAAAGTGGCTTTGGATATGGTCTCGGTGTTGCCAAGTTTGCTCCATAATTCTTCGGCAATATGCGGTGCGAACGGACAGAGCGCAATCAGCAGTGGTTCAAGAATGGCGCGCTTACGGCATTTCAGATCGCCGAGTTCGTTCACACAAATCATAAATGTACTCACGCAGGTGTTCAGCGAAAAGCGTTCAATATCTTCTTCGGTCTTCTTCAGTGTTTTGTGTAGCACTTTCAGCTCGGCCGCTGTTGGCGCGTCATCCGTGACAAGCAATGTGTCATCTTCGCCAACAAACAGTTTCCAAAGCTTGCGTATAAACCGCGACACGCCTTCGATTCCGTTGGTATCCCAGGGCTTTGACTGCTCTACCGGACCGAGAAACATTTCATACATGCGCAGTGTGTCGGCACCATATTTTTCAACGAGATCATCCGGATTCTGCACATTGTATTTCGACTTCGACATCTTTTCGACTTCGTAGCCGCACACATATTTTTCGTCTTCAAGAAGAAAGCGTGCAGTGGTGTATTCGGGTCTCCATGCGCGGAAAGCGTCGATATCAAGTACATCGTTGTCCACAATATTTATGTCAACATGCACGGGAAATGAAAACTGTTCGCGACCAAAAACATTCTTCGAAGCAAAGATGGGTGCTTCTTCCCACTCGTCTATCATATCGAACGGAGCGACTTCTTTTCCGGATAGTGCTTTTTTGATTTTCCTCAAAACATCATCGGTATGCAGAATCACATCAACAATGCTGAACATGAGCAGCTGGCAATTGTTTTTTTCAGCAAATTCCGCACATGCGGGAAGACGTTCCAGAATATCACGGGAGCTCTTCACCTCAATGATAGTGTGGCTTTCAGAACTAAAGAAATCAAATGAGAATTCTCCCAGCGTGTATCCTTTTTTAAATTCTACACCCATTTGTTTATCGCGAATCATCTCCCAGAGCACGAATTCAGCCATGCGTTCGGGTTTTACACGATACACAAAATTACTACGCCCCTGAATCATTCCCTGATTAATCATTTTACGGAATGGTTCATCTTCAGGAGCCAGTTCAATATCGAAAAGAAATTTATTCCAGAAGCGGGCATACATCAAATGTCCCGTTGCATGCTCTGCTCCACCGACGTAAAAGTCAACGCTTTTCCAGTAGTTCACGGCTTCTTTCGAAAAATATTCGTTGTCGTTGCGCGGATCCATGTAGCGGAAATAATAGGCGCTCGATCCCGCAAAGCCAGGCATGGTCGACGTTTCGTAAGGGAATCCGGCTTTGGTATGCCAATCTTTGGCGCGCGCCAGCGGCGGTTCGCCGGTTTCGGTCGGTAAATATTTATCTACTTCCGGCAATTGGAGCGGGAGATCAGATTCATCAATCGTGTATGGAATTCTGTTTTTGTAATACACCGGAAATGGCTCGCCCCAATAGCGCTGGCGGCTGAAAATAGCATCGCGCAAGCGGAAGTTTATTTTGCCATAACCGAATCCTTTTTCTTCGGCATGTTCAATTACTTTTTTTATTGCATCACGCGCAATCATGTTATTTATGAATCCGCTATTAACGCAGACGCCTTCTTTTGATTCGAATGCTTCTTCTTCGATATTACCGCCTTTAATTACTTCGACGATGGGTAATTCGAAATTTTTTGCAAATGCGTAATCGCGGCTGTCGTGAGCTGGAACGGCCATGACTGCTCCGGTTCCGTAACCACTGAGCACATAGTCTGCAACCCACACAGGAACTGCTTTTCCGTTGAACGGATTGATGGCATACGAACCTGTAAAAACACCGCTCGGAATTTTTGCATCGGTCATACGCTCGCGCTCACTGCGGTTTTTCGCATGTTTCACATAAGCAGCAACAGTTTCTTTTTGTTCTGGTTTGGTGAGCAGTTCAACGTATTCATGTTCCGGTGCGACTGACATGAATGTCACTCCAAACACAGTATCGGGGCGGGTTGTAAAAATTTCCAGATGCTTATCCGGATGATCGGCCAGCAGGAAACGCAGCATGGCGCCTTCGCTCCGGCCAATCCAGTTGCGCTGAATTTCTTTTATATTTTCAGGCCAGTCAATTCTTTCGAGTCCTTCAAGCATGCGGTCAGCATAAGCAGTAATGCGCAACGACCATTGTTTCATTTTTTTGCGCTCCACCGGATGTCCGCCACGAACGCTGAATCCTTCGCTCACTTCATCGTTTGCGAGAACCGTTCCCAGCGCGGGACACCAGTTCACCATAGTGTCCGCCAAATATGCAAGCCGGTAATTCATTAGAATGTCCGATTGTTTTTCTTCGCTCATTACATTCCATTCGGAGCTGGTGAAAATCACATCGCAGGAATGAGCAGCAGGAATATTTTCATTGCCGCTGTCTTCTAAAAGCGTGATCAGATCTTTGATTGGACGTGCTTTCTGTTGAGACTTATCAAACCATGAATGAAACAATTGAATAAATGTCCATTGCGTCCATTTGTAATACGCCGGATCCGATGTGCGTACTTCGCGGTCCCAGTCAAACGAGAAGCCGATTTTATCGAGCTGGCTGCGATAGCGTTTGATATTTACATCGGTCGTGATTGCAGGATGCTGGCCGGTTTCGATGGCATACTGTTCGGCCGGAAGCCCAAAAGCATCGTAGCCCATTGGATGCAGCACGTTGAACCCTTTCAGTTTTTTGTAACGGGCAAAAATGTCCGAAGCGATGTATCCGAGCGGATGTCCGACATGCAGTCCTGCACCCGATGGGTAGGGAAACATATCGAGCACATAATATTTTGGCTTGTCCGGATTTATTTCCGAACGGTAAGTCTTATTGTCAGCCCAGTATTTCTGCCACCGGGCTTCGGTCTCGCGATGATTGTAGTCCATTGTTGAAATGATGTGAAATTGTATGCAAAAATAGCAATTTCTCTGCAATGCCTGATTAATGGTGTCGCCCTCTTAAAATCTACGTCGCCTTTAAACCGTATAACTTTTAACTTTACAACTGATATTGGGCGCGCGTCTCTGACGCGTGACCCTTCTAATTTACGGATGCTGCGCACGTTTTACCCGAGGCGGAGTTTATCCCGCCCGGCGGGGCCATCGGCTAATGTATTTTGCGCCGGAGTTTACTCCGCAGGAGGCGGAGGCGCATCCGATTGAGCTTCGCAGCTTTTTTTGACGGCTTCGCCTCTCGTCCTTGACCTTAACCTGGTCGCGCGTCTCCTGCCTGCAGCGTTTCACGTTGACGGGTGACTATTCGTTACTGATTCTCGTAGCTCAAAACTTCATCATTGAAATACTCAATCTTTACGCCGGCTTCGGCAAACATAGACTCGCTTTCTTTTCCGTCGTGATAGCGGAACTCGCACACCACGCGCTTGATGCCACAATTGATGATCAGCATGGCGCAGGTTCGGCAGGGTGTCATTTTGCAATATAAAGTTGCGTTGTCGAGCGATATTCCGTAGCGTGCGGCCTGTGTAATCGCATTTTGCTCGGCATGAACGGTGCGCACACAGTGTGTGGTGGTGCGGCCGTCCTCGTGTATCATTTTTTTGAACAGATGTCCGACCTCGTCGCAGTGCGACAACCCGATGGGCGAACCCACATAGCCGGTGACCAGAATTCGTTTGTCGCGCACAATCACACAGCCCGAACGGCCGCGGTCGCAGGTAGCGCGCTTGGCAACGGTGTTGGAGACTTCCATGAAATATTCATCCCACGAAGGGCGGCTGTACGGAATCCCGGCCGAAGCGGCTTCTTCTCGCGCTTTTACCTCGTTCATGATGCGCTCGATCTGATCGAACAGCTGCTGAAAAGTACCATTGTTGTCGAGTGCGAAATCAGAGGTTTCTATACATTTCATCAGGTTCTGAGTAGCCGGATCGGCGCCGTTCATTTCACGGTTTTCGTTGGCAATGAAAGTGTCGTAATCAATGTTGTCGGTCTCAGAACCACGCTGCAGAATGCGCTGGAAGCGGATGCGAGCATCGGCATCGATGGCCAGCAGAAAAAATCCGCCTTTGGAGCGCAACGCCTCAATCTCGCCTGTGGTGCGGATACTCTCGATGATGGCATGCTTACCGTTCTTCACGGCCTGATCGTGTAACTGTTCTACAATATACGAAGCGCCATGTTTTGCACGCAGTTCATTGGCTACAGTCACCATGCTGTCACGGTTTTCGGGCATTTTGCGTCGGCGGATTTCTTTCAGTAAAAACTGCCGTACCGAAAAATGTACAAAATCGCGGTTGCGAACCAGATAATCCACGATGGTTCCTTTTCCTGCGCCAAGTGTTCCTGTAATGCCGATGATGATCATGATATGGTTTTAATGCAAAAATACAGATTATGATTGGATTGTTGAAAGTTGAAAATATTCTTCTGCTTTTTTTTAGTAGTTTTGTGAATTCATGAAAAAGGCTCTATGACTCTGACCATCGAAAATATAATGCTGATCGGCTCGTTGCTCCTTTTCGCGAGTATCATCATTGCACGCAATTCTGCTCGTTTCGGTCTGCCCATGCTTGTTTTTTTTCTGGCGGTTGGAATGCTTGCCGGCAGTGAGGGGCTTGGAGGAATCCAGTTTAATGATCCCCAGATTGCACAATTTATTGGAGTTATCAGTCTTTGTGTTATACTGTTTTCATCGGGACTTGAAACTGATTGGGCGCGGGTGCAACCCATTGTGGGCCGCGGGATAATGCTATCCACTTTCGGCGTTATTCTGACGGCAACTTTCATTGGCTTGTTTGTATGGCAGATGACCGATTTCACTATTTTTGAAGGATTACTGCTTGGGGCAATTGTTTCATCGACCGATGCGGCTGCCGTGTTTTCAATTTTGCGCGAAAAAAATCTCGCATTGAAATCAGGATTGAGACCTACGCTGGAGCTCGAAAGTGGCAGCAATGATCCGATGGCTTTTGTTTTGGTTATCGGTTTACTCGAATTGGTGGTTAACAGTGCGACCGGAGTAACCGATGTCCTGCAATCGTTTGTTGCACATATGGCTGTTGGTGCGGCTGCCGGATTTGGATTCGGATTTGTTGGCAAAGAAATTATTAATCGCATCAAACTTACGTTTGAAGGACTTTATCCGATTTTGATGCTGTCGCTTGTTTACATCACATTTTATGCAACGGATCTGATCGAAGGCAATGGATTTCTGGCGGTTTATATTTGTGGCGTATATCTTGGAAATCAAAAGCTGATGCATAAGCGCACCATTCTGAAAATGTTTGATGCAACCGCCTGGCTTATGCAGATTATTCTTTTTTTGACATTGGGTCTCCTTGTTTATCCGTCGCATATCATCCCGTTTTTAGGTATAGGTTTGGCCATTTCTGCTTTTTTAATTTTGGTTGCCAGACCGGTTGCTGTGTTGATAAGTCTTTTACCATTCAAATTTCCGACACGCGAAAAATTATTCATTTCCTGGGTAGGATTACGCGGTGCAGTACCAATTGTCTTTGCTACTTACCCGTTGCTTGCCGGAATCGATAAAGCCGGTGTTATTTTCAATGTGGTATTTTTTATTTCCCTGAGTTCGGTATTGGTTCAGGGAACAACATTGCATGTTATTGCGCGATGGCTGAAAGTGACTGTCCCTCGGTCAATGCGGCAACAGACGGCCATAGACCGGATACTCGATGACGAAGATAAATCTGCGCTTGAAGAAATTATTATCCCTGAGGGCGGCTATGCCATTGGGAAACGCATTGTCGACCTGCGCTTTCCGGCAACATCAATCATTGCTATGATTCGGCGCGGTGACCGATTCGTGACTCCTAAAGGTTCAACCGTAATCGAAGCTTGCGATGTGCTGATGATATTGTCCGAAGATAAAAAAGATTTACCTGTTGTTTACCGAAGTCTGAAACTTAAGGATGCTAATTCAACAGAAACGCAATTAAATACGCCGTTCCGTAAACAAGCGCTGCGACTCCGTTCATTGTTCCGAAAGCGAGGTTGATCTTTTTCAGTCCATGCATATGCACATCGATGTGCTGATAGATGAGCATGATCGAAAACAGAATTACGCCGGCAAGTACAATTGAATTTCCATAAATATATAACCAGAACGCAAACATGAGGGTCATGGAAATGGCGTGGAATGCGGCCGACAGCCACATTGATTTTTTGTATCCGATGGCGGCCGGAATCGAATGTAGTTTTTCGCTCCGATCGAATTCAATATCCTGCAGCGCGTAAATGATGTCGAATCCTGCAGTCCAGAGCATCACGCCAAAACACAAAAATAAAAGTCCGGCATCGAAAGTTCCGGTAACTGCGATGAAAGTGGCTGCCGGCGCTATTCCCAGGCCAATACCGAGAACGAGGTGTGCCAGCGATGTGAACCTTTTTGTGTAGCTGTACCCAAGTATAACCAACAGTGCAAGCGGGCTGAGCCACAGGCACAATTCATTGATAAGCGCAGCGAGCAGAATGAAAATAGCAGAAGAAATAACTGCGAGCATCAGTGCCTGCGCAGGTTTTATAATTCCGGCAGGAATTTCGCGTTGCTGCGTGCGAGGATTTTTTGCATCAATCCGGTAATCGGTCCATCGGTTAAAAGCCATGGCAGCTGTGCGTGCAGCAATCAGTGCAAGCAGGATCCAGAGCGCTGTTAGCCACGTAGGTAATTTATAACCTGAATCAAGCGCAAACAGAAATCCTACCGCCGCAAATGGCAGACTAAAAATGGTGTGGGAGAATTTTATTAGCCGCAAATACCGGATCATCCTTTCAGGTGCGTTTTTCTGTGTCCAATTCGATTTGCTGCATACAGCAACAATGCAATCAACATCAAAATTCCTGAAACCACGGTCATTGCACGGCCAATGTAATCGCCATGACGAACGTAGAAAGTGATGACATCGTTGGCGTTGATTTTATTTCTGATGACATCTCTGGTCCAGTATTGAGTTTGCTGAATTACATCGCCGCGCTGATTGATGAAACATGAAATTCCCGTGTTGGCTGCGCGTGCCACTGAGCGCCGCGTTTCAACAGCCCGGAGTCGTGAATATACGAAGTGCTGACGGTGTCCGCCTGTGTTTTTCCACCAGCCATCATTTGTAATTACGAATATGATCTGAGCGCCGTTGGCTACAAATTCCGTAACGAATTCTCCATACACACTTTCATAACAAATGACTGCGCTAACAGGAACTTTTCCTTTAGTATATACCGTTCTGTCTTTGCTTTTACCAAGGGTCCCGACGGTTCCGCCCAGATCGATGGCCAGTTTCTCAATGGGCTTTATGAGATGAACAAAAGGCATTTGTTCGACACCGGCTACAAGCTTACTTTTGTGATAGACAACAGGAATTCCAAGCGAATCCAAGAACATAGCTGTATTAAATGCTTCGTAGTACGAATGGCTGTTGTAGCGTCTTGCGGCAGCAGTTATGGGTTCATTTGGCTTTAGCATTCTGAATGTTCCGGCACCTGAAACAAATTGCGATTGGGGTGCAAATTCTACAAGAAATTCCTTGATTTTTCTAACGCTGAGTGAATATTGAAATTCATCTTCAAACATGCCTTCCTGCAATACGCTTTCTGGAGCTACGATGAAATCAACCGTTGAGTCAACAATGCTTTTTGTTTGTGTTGTAAACAGCCGGTCCATCACCTCGTGCACTTTCAGCGTGTATTCTTCGGTATATGGATTCAGGTTGGGCTGTAGCAACACAATGTCCACAGGGTTTTGCTTCTCTTCATAAGAATAGTAACGCCAGAGCGACCATGTGGAGGGCAGCGCGAAAGTCAGAAATAATGCAGCAATGAGAAAGTTTCGTCCGAAGACACACATTTTCTTTTTGGATAGAAATGGGGCAATGAGCTGAAACAGCAATATATTTATAACCCAGATCCAGAGCGAACCTCCGTGAACCCCGGTAAATTCATACCATTGGACCCACGAAACGCGCGAAGCGAAAACATTTCCGAAAGTGAGCCATGTCCACGACAGATCCCAGTCCTGATGCAGAAATTCAAAAGCAATCCAGAGAACAGGCAGGATAGCAATTCCAACAATATTGTTTTTCAGATTATGTCGGATGAAAGCTGAAAGCTGCACTACAAGAGCCATCAGAAGACTGTTTACGAAAATGGCAAACAAGGCGCCGATCTCGGTTGAGTTCCAGATCCAATAGGTGGTGGCTGCATTCCAGAAAAGAAAAGTGATGTAACTGTAGCGAAAAGTGGCCATCAATCGAAAACGGCCGGGGTTCTGCCGGATCTGTTCAACAACCATCAGCAGAGGAATCAGTGCAATGAAAATCAGAAACGGAAATCCCCGGAGTGGCCATGCAAGACCCAGCAGAAGGGCAGACAAAAGACTTAAAAGAATCAGGTGTTTTTTCTTCAGATCCGGCATATTCATTTTTTTGCGAAGTTATGAAGAAAATGAATAAAAAAAGAGGCGATCATTTTTATATCGCCTCAGAAAAAATCAAACAGTTTTATTGTTTTAGAAATTTTACGGAAAATCTGTTTCCTTTATCACTCAAAACGCAAATGATGTAATTTCCATCGGAGAGTGAACCTGTACTAATTTCTGTAGACGAAGAATCCGCGGTTCCGGCACTGAGGATCTTCCCGTCAATATTGTAAATCTCATATCTGCTGATTTTATCATTCCTGTCTGTCAACTTAACCGTAATTTTGTCACTAACCGGATTTGGATATGATTTGAGTAATGGCCGTGAAAAACAATATTCTTCTTGAGGTATTCCAAAAGCGATTGATCCTTTCTTTGCAATATATGATTGTCCGGTATTTGATTTATTAACTGTATCCAATGAAACTCCAACAAAGTACACATCGCCTGCAGGATTTGTGTATAAATCTCCCCAACCAAAAAAATTTTCAATATTATTCAATCTATATGCCGCTATTGGATTATGATCTGAATCATATTTTCCAACCATATAGTCGTCGGCAATCAAGTCGGGTGAAACAAATGAAGTATCTTCAAGAAGTGTATCAGTTCCAAAGATCAGTGTGTCGCCAAATCCTCCTGTAAAATAAAAGTTCCCGAATGAATCATGTGTAATATTGACTCCCTGATCATCACCGTTGGAACCGATGCTTGACAATGAGAATAACGTGTCCAGGGATCCATCAATAAAAAAAGTTGCAAAATACATATTCAAGTTGGATGGAGCCGAAATAGTGTCATCGCCAAAAACCAAATCTTCACAATAATATCCGGTTGTAAATACTTTCCCGTTGTATATGTCCAAATCCGAAAGTTCACCCTGACAATTTGAAATTCCGTTTTTTGCCCATTGCGCATTACCGATAGCATCGTAATATACGGCAAAAGGAGCAATTCCAACAGGGTTAAGGGTGACTCCATTGCCAAAATCAGCAACAGCAGCTATGGCGCCTCCTAATACAGAATTACCAAACGCATCAGTTGCCATTTTATAAACTCCGTATCCATCCATACCTGATATCCACGCATTTCTGCCGAAAAGCACATTGCCTGCTGTATCAAGTTTGATATAAAACATGTCAATTCCATTATTCTGAACCCAGTCAATTGTGTCAATGGAAAAATCATAAGAATATCCTCCTGAAATATATATACTTCCAGAATCATCCAGCTCGAGACATGTGATATCTGAGTAACGCACTGTATCGGTCTTAATTTCCGATAATTCAGCACCTTGATCGTTAAACTTAACGACTTTTATGAAACCTTCTCCATACAGAGGATTTGTTATTTCCTTGCCGGCGACGAAAATCTCGTTGTCTAAATTCGCATCAATATCAACAGCATAGGATAATCCACTATAGTACAAATCTTTTATCCAGCAAGCATCTCCGAAATCATTAAATTTTGCAAGATAATAATGATCTGCAATTCCGCTGTTTAAGACGGTTGTATCAAGAATGAGTTCTCCGTTGAAAACTCCCAGAACCAAGGAATTATTCATATGATCCTGAGTTAGTACAATCGGGTGGTTTGATCCTGTGCCACCAAAGGTTGTCTGCCAGTCCCAGGTTATTTCCTGTGAAAGCCCAATTGAAAGTATCAAGAAAAACGAAGCACTGATGATAACTGTTTTCATCTTTTGTAGATTTTATGCAAAGATAAAAAAGTTCTCTTTTTGCTAATACTGTCAATCCTTGTATCTTTGCAAAAAATTACAGACCTATGTCCGAATTATCCGAACAGGAAGTCCTGCGGCGCGAAGCGCTGACCCAGCTGCATGAACTTGGCATTGAGCCTTATCCTGCCGCATTGTATCCCGTTACCGCTTACTCCGGTGAAATATTGAACGAATTTAAATCGAATCCTGAAAAATTTAAGGAAATTTCAATAGCTGGCCGCATCATGACACGTAGAATCATGGGCGCTGCTTCGTTTGCAGAAATACAAGACGCACAGGGCCGTATTCAGGTCTATTTCAAACGCGACGATCTTTGCCCGGGCGAGGACAAGACTTTGTACAATACTGTATTTAAAAAACTTTTCGATATTGGCGATATCATAGGCGTGAAGGGATTTGGATTCATCACTCAGACTGGTGAAATTTCTGTGCATGCGCAGTCTTTCACTTTGTTGGCCAAATCGGTAAAACCACTTCCGATTGTAAAGGAAAAAGATGACAAAGTGTACGACGCTTTTACCGATCCCGAACAGCGCTACCGCAATCGCTCGCTCGATTTGATCGTCAATCCGCAGGTGCGCGAAACTTTTATCAAGCGATCAATGCTCACCAATTCGATGCGCGAATTTCTGACGACAAAAGGATATCTTGAAGTTGAAACTCCAATTCTGCAGCCCATTTACGGAGGCGCGGCTGCACGGCCTTTCACGACTTTTCATAATACACACCAGCAGACTCTTTATCTTCGGATTGCCGATGAACTTTATCTGAAACGTCTCATTGTTGGCGGCTTCGACGGTGTTTTTGAATTTGCAAAAGACTTCCGCAACGAAGGGATGGATCGTTTCCATAATCCTGAGTTCACGCAGATGGAGCTCTATGTGGCTTATAAAGATTACAACTGGATGGCCGAACTTGTTGAAGAAATGGTGGAGAAAATTGCTATAGACCTCACTGGATCTACCATTGTGAAAGTTGGTGAAAACGAAATCAATTTTCAGCGTCCCTGGAAACGGCTCACTATGTTCGAAGCCATTCATGAATATACGGGCATCGACATTTCGGAAATGGATGAAGTTGCTTTGCGTGAAACCGCTGCCAAACTGAATATTCAGACCGACCCTTCCATGGGAAAAGGGAAACTGATAGATGAAATATTTGGAGAAACCTGCGAGGGAAAGCTCATGCAGCCGACTTTCATTATGGATTATCCGGTTGAAATGTCACCACTTGCAAAGAAACACCGCAGCAAACCGGGACTGGTTGAGCGCTTCGAAGCAATCGTGAACGGTAAAGAAATCTGTAATGCCTATAGCGAATTGAACGATCCGATTGATCAGCGCAAACGTTTCGAAGATCAGCTTGAACTCGGAAAGCGCGGCGATGAAGAAGCCATGATGCTGGATGAAGATTTTCTGAGCGCCATCGAGCTGGGTATGCCGCCCACAGCAGGTCTTGGAATTGGCATTGACCGATTGACTATGATCATGACAAACAGTCCTTCGATTCAGGATGTATTGTTCTTCCCGCAAATGCGCCCGGAAAAAAAGAAAGAAGCCATTACGCCGGAACAGCTCGTCGAAGCTGGTGTTCATGCAGATTGGGCGCCGGTGCTAATGAAAATGAACATCAACTCACTTGATGATTTGAAGAGTGCAAACCCGAACAAGATGTTCAACGATCTGGGTGGAATGCGCAAGAAACTGAAACTGGAAATTGCCATGCCTACGCTGGAAGATGTGAAGCGTTGGTGCGAATAGTAGCGTTGTGCGAAGTTTTCAAACTTCGCACAACTGTGTTTAAATACATTTGCTATGAAAATATGTAAACAAGCTCTTTTGGCGGCAATAATTTTCTTGCAGACTGTTTCCGCTTCGGCACAGGATCAGGTGCGTGAGGGCGAAGCTCAAAACGACACAACCGTAATACTGCTGCAAAAGATTGATGATCCTGTTTCGGTGGTTTTATTCAGAAATGACAGTTATGTGATATCAGCTTCATTCAAGCTATTCCGGACTAATCTGGCTGAATGGATAAACGAGAATCCTGGCATTCCTGGCGACGAAAAATTGCTGGAGCTTGTTGATAAAGCTGCGATAAATTTGAAAATCATTGATGCTGCTCAGATCGCAGAGAAAAACAACCTGCTGCTGCGCTTAAAATACCGGATGGCAGATCTGCTGCAAAATGGACAATGCATGATTTACGATAAAAGGAAATATGGCCCGATTGCAAATATTACGGTACAGACCTACTCTTATGATTGTGGCCCGCTTTGCGGTGAAGGTGGCAGAAGATTTCTGATTGAAGGCGCTTTGATCTTCGAAGTAATTGACTGGTTCAGTTAAAAAGTCTCGCAATGAATATTGTGGTCCTTGCAAAATCGCTTCACAAGCGACGCCTGATTGGTATAGAACTGTTTGTATTCGCTGAATTGCTTTGAAAGGTTGTTGTAATTCCACCCGCCAAACTGAATGGTATCAGCGAAGGAAACAGCTTCCAGTATGTCACCTAAATCCTGCTGAATGATATTAGGAGTCGGGTAAGGTTCCATGTGAACAAGTGTTGGGAAACCCTTTTCGCTCAGCTTTTTTAATGCCGCAATTCTTTCGAAATATGTCGCTGCTCCAGGCTCCCATCGCTTTCTGAAATCTTCGTTCAGCGATATGAGACTGATGCCGTACGTGTTTTTATTACTGTATATTTTTTCATCTGCCAGTTCTTCAGGAAGTATTCCTTTGGTAAGCACCGATGCATGAACACCGCATGAATTCATGATCCGGATCAGTTTCAATGTTATTTCTGTCACTTCAGGATACCCGTACATAAACGGATCAGTGCTCAGGCAAAGATGAATTCGATCAGGCATTTTTCTTTTGCGTGAAAGCTCTTTTGTGAGCAATTCTGCTGCATTGGAAACCAGCTGCGGATTACACCATTCATCATACGATTTCACCTGTTGATGCGAATGGGCAATCATAAATGCATAGCACGGATAGTGGCACCCATGGCTGCATCCGCGCACATGATTGATGCACAGCATGCCGAGCCCGCTTTTGTAGATGAGTGTTTTGCGTGTAATGGTTTCCATAGTGCATTTTGTCAGCTATGCTGTGCGAAGTTTCGACTTCGCACAGCATATGAATAAACTTTGTGCGAAGATTTTAATCTTCGCACAAAGTTTTAATATCTTCTCCCGGCTTCAGATACATTCCCCGAATCCCCATTTTTTCCGCAGCGTCGGTATTAATCGAAGTATCATCAATAAAAAGCGTTTCGTGTGCTAGTAGTCCGTTTTCATTCAGAATGAGATTGAAAAACCGGTCTTCGGGTTTGCGCATACCAACGAGAAATGAGTAATATGCTTTTTCAAATAACTCATCAAGCCCGCTGATACCATAGGTTTTGCGAATGATTTCCTGATAAGCTTTATAATGAATAATATTGGTGTTGCTCATCAAAAACAGCCGATATTTTTTACCAAGTTCTTTGAGCAATTCAAAACGATGGGGCGGCAGTTCGAACAACATGGCATTCCATGCATCTGTTATCTGTTGCGGTGTTACAGATTCCGGAAATAGTTTTTTAGCTTGATTCAAAAACTCATTTTCATCAATTTCGCCTCGATCGAATAAATCGAAAAATCCGATTTGATGATACTGTCCGAATGTTTTATCAATATTCTGAATGCCGAGTTTCACGAATTCGCGCTGTGTCACTTCAAAATCAATATCAAGAATAACTCCGCCGAGATCGAATATTATGTTTTTTATTCCGTCAAGTTTGCTCATTTTTTGCAACAATTATTTTCAATTCTTTAAGCGCTTCGCTTTGATGAATGTTTTTCAAAACAGGTTTTCCATCTACCCAGATATCCACGTGATCAGGCTTAGAGCCCAGGATTCCGTATTTTGCACCGGCCATTTCCCCGGGGCCGTTTACGATGCATCCCATCACCGCAAAGTGAATTCCTTTCAGGCATGAAAATTCTGTTTTAATTTCTTTCAAAAGATTTTCAATATCGTAAGTGGTGCGGCCACACGAAGGGCAGGACGTGAAGCTGGCTTTCGAAATTCTACGGCCAGTGATCTGTAAAAGATCAAGCGCTTTTTCACGATAAGTCTCATTTTCAAGTGCAGAAATCACCTGTATTTTATTTCCGCATCCGTCAGTCAGAAAAGATCCGGCGACTATTGAAAAATCTGCAACAGAAATACTTTCAGGATTCCAGTGCAATGATAATTCTTTGTTTTGATTTTCAATAAAGTACTTGCGCAGTGCATTTATATCCGTAGAAACAGCCTGCGAATCGGCTTCAGCACAGACTTCGGGCTTGGTATGAGATTCGGCTTCTGCTTTGTTTATGAAATGTCCGAACGGATTGACAATTGAAAAAAAATGTTTGGCCGTATGTTTATCCGCTGCATTTTTTCTGGCAGATTCAATGATTTCCGCAGCAACAGGAATTTCCTTTTCAGGTGCTTCGGTAAGCGAAACGCGAATGGTGTCACCAATGCCATCCATGAGCAGAGAGCCGATTCCTGCTGCCGATTTCATACGACCGTCTTCACCTTCTCCGGCTTCGGTCACGCCGAGATGAATCGGATAATGAAATTCGTCGTCTATTAAATACTGCGCCAGGAGCCGGTTTGCATGAATCATCGTTTTCACATCGCTGGCTTTAATGGAAATAACGAGATTGTGAAATTGCTCATCATGAAAGATGCGAATAAATTCCACGGCTGATTCAACCATTGCCCGGGTTGTATTTCCGTATCGATCAATAAATCTTCGGTTGAGTGAGCCTCCGTTGATACCTATGCGAACTGCGGTTCCATTCTCGCGGCAAACACTGATCAGAGGTAAAACTGTTTTCCTGATTTCATCCAGTTCCTGATTATATTCAGTATCGGAATATTGTAGTTTTTTTGGAAAAAGATCGACGAAGTTGCCCGGGTTGATGCGGATTTTTTCTACTCTGCGTGCGGCTTCCATGGCTATGGCCGGATTGAAATGAATATCGGCGGCCAATGGTTGGGAATAGCCGGATTCGTTCAGTTGCTTGCGAATTTCACTCAGAATTTTTGCTTCAGAAATATTGCGGGCTGTGATTCTTACTAAATCTGCACCTGTATCAAAAATGTGTTTGCATTGTGCAACGGTGGCCGAAATATCATCCGTCGGTGTATTGGTCATTGATTGAATGCGGATCGGATTGCCGCCGCCAAAGCCAACATTGCCCACTTTTACTTCGCGGGATTTAAAAAAAAACCATGAAGATTCCTCGTTGGATTTCATGGTTCAAAATTAGGTAAAAAATCGGAACAGACTGTTGACTATTCTTTTATTTCAAGATTGTCAAGTTTTTCTTTTGATAGTTCCTCATCGTCGCTGATGGTAGAATTGAAAGTACTTTCATCAGCATTGAAATCCAGTAAGTCTTGATTTGGTTCGGGGCCGTCAGGCAATTCGTCGAAAGCGGGTTCAAAACCAGCTGGATAAGTGCCTTTATTGGCTTCGAGTTGCAATGCGGCAAATTCGCGGGCATAACGCGAATGATGAATGGCACGCATATACAAGCCATCTTTATACAACGAAATAGCCAGGTTTTGATGTACAACTGCCTTTTTCAGATTTCCTGTGAAAACCTGATTGACGATGGTATATTTATGCGCTGCGTAAATAACAATGGCAGAGCGGTTAATGACATTTTTAGCTTTTCCCTTCATAACAGGCTGTGCCTGAACAGCAGTTCCCATTAGAAGAAAAATAAATGAAATTAGAAGCGGTAAAGCAATGCGTTTCATTGTAGTACATTTTTGTGCAAGGTAGCACTTTTTTCGAAAAATCGGGTGCTGTCAAATTTTGTACCAGCTAAATTTTAAATAACCCGAGACTGCCACAAAACAGCGTGGTTGTTATGACATTCCACCGTTCCGGCTGGTGTTTTGGAGTTTTTCCATTTTTTTGAGCCGGAACATGGAACCGTCGTAACAACTTCAAAAACAACGGTTCCATGTCCTTCAGCTCCTTCGTCGCTTTCGGACGGTGGAATGTTGTTTTTGAAGGAACAACAGTTTTGAGAAAGTCTCATTAAATCCATAGTATTCAATTATTTTATATTTTAGCACTTTATATCATTCGATGAATAAACTGCTGTATCTGATATTTGTTTTTGTGCTGAGCCTTGACGCGCAGGCGCAGTTTATCACATCTGAGGAAGAGAGAGGATTGCATGAGCAGCCAGGAATGTGTGATTCGACTTTTCGCGCTCTTAATGTGCCAATGATTTATCCGCGAATTGCTACAGAAAGCGCGGAAATGAACTGTAATGATCAGGCAAGCTGGCTTCGGAAGAAGATTTTCAGGGAACATTTTGTCGGTATTATTGATAGTCCAAAATATAACATTACTCTTGATCCGGTTTTTGATTTCAGAATCGGCAAAGAGGATGGGAATACGTTGTATAAGAATACCCGTGGCTTTATTTTGAACGGAAAAATCGGTAAAAATTTGTTTTTGCGTTCCGAGTTTTATGAAACTCAAACTACTTTGCCGCAATATGCCGCAGCCTGGGTCGATACCATGCAGTTTATTCCGGGAATGATCCGCATGAAACCCTTTGGCACCAACGGATTTGATTATGGAGTTGTTTTCAGTCAGATCATGTGGCAACCGCTGAAAAACTATGGTGTGCGCCTTGGTTATGATCGTTTTCACTTTGGTAAAGGATATCGCAGCATGATTCTGTCAGATGCTTCGCAGGCATATCCGTTTCTGATGAATACATTTACTCATGGGAAATGGAGTCTGAGTCACAACATTGCATCGTTGCACAACCCTGATTACAATAACAAACTAAATGTTCCATTATCAGAAAGCGGCGTGTACCAGCAGAAATGGTTCTCGTTCACTTATCTGACGTACAGTCCGAAAAGCTGGCTGAATCTGGGTTTGTTTGAATCAGTGATTTTTATGCCTGCCGATTCAACCGGCATTTCTTTCTATCCGATGTCGATGCTTCCGTTGCCTTTGGTGCGAACTATTGCAGAAGAATCGAAAGGACTTCATCATGCAATGATTGGTCTGCAGGCCGATGCTACGATAAAAGAACACATTGTTTTTTATACACAGATCGTTGCCGATCAGATTGATTTTTCGAAACTGAAATATCAGCAGGGAATTCAGGGCGCATTACAAATAGGTGCAAGGTTGAATATTCCGGATGGAAGATATTTATTTGCAGAATTTAATCTGGCATCAAACAACACATACACATCTTCTTGTGCATGGACTGCATATTCGCAAAATGATCAACCATTGGCACATCCGACAGGACAACAGTTTCGCGAATTTGTTGCAGGAGGACGCTGGCAGCATAAGCGGTTTTTTGCCGATGCAGGATTGAATTTCATTTGGGCAGGCGCGCTGCCTGTAACTGATAATTATATGCGAGCCGACAACTACAGTGATATTTTGCTGACCGGTTTCTATGAGCCCATCAGTCGTCCCGACAAAGTGATGCATCTGGGTTGTACCGTTTCTTACTACATCAATCCGGAAACAAATTTTGTTGTCTTCGCCGGCATGCATTACCGCAATTATAAAAGTACACTTTCTTTGGTGCCAGTAAATTCTCTTACCTATGAAATCGGGCTGCGGCACATGATACGTAAACAATATTTTGATTTTTTCTAGATGAAAATTGCTTTTGCTCTTATATTATCACTGGTTTTTTATTGTCTGCAGGCTCAGCAGGACGATTTCTCTGTGTTTACAAAATACACAAATGGTGATACAATAATTGTAAATACTAACCCTACTCATCAGACTTTTGATGATACAATTGGGATGCAACATTCCTCTATAAATTCTTATCGTTTTTTACTTTACCGCAGTTCGGGCAACAAAACTGCCTTTATCAACAAACCACTTGCTTCTGCTGAAGTGATGGCTGGAAGCGACTTTTCAAACAAATTGAATGCCGGTTTAATCAGCGGTTTTGTTTCGGGAAAATTTTCAGCAGTTGCATTTCCCTCTGTTATTTTTGCAGATTATCCCATGTTCGTCGCAGAAAAATTCGACAGCATGAATGTGTTTCCGTACCAGGGAAAAACATTGTTTTCATCGGGAAATGCTTTTGGTGTTTTGTCCGTACCGGTTTATCTGAAATACGATTTGGGAAATATTCTTTCTCTTGAGGGCGGCAACGGAAAAGCGTTTCTGGGCGATGGTTACCGCTCAATGCTGCTGTCCGATCAAAGCGCTGAATATCCCTTTCTACGTATTGTTGCAGACATGAAGCAAGTGAAATACATGCATCAGATCGCACGCTGGCGGCAGCAATCGTCAGCCGGCAACAATGAAACAAAATTTGCCGCCACGCATTATCTGAGCTGGATGATCACAAAAAAACTGAATGTTTCTGTTTTCGAATCTGTCATTTGGAAAGCCGAAGACAGTGTCCGGCAGCGGGGTTTCGAGTGGCTGTATCTGAATCCGGTCATGTTTTTTCGTCCGGCGGAATTTGCACTCGGATCGCCCGACAACAATCTGCTGGGTGGAAATATTTCATGGTATTTCCTGCCGAAAACAAAGGTATACGGTCAGTTTGTGCTCGATGAATTTTTCATTTCAGAAATCAAGAACTGGCTTAAACACCTGATGCATCCTGATGACCCGACTATACAGCATGGAGCATGGGTGAATAAACAGGCATTTCAGCTTGGTGTAAAATCGATGGATGTTTTCGGAATTCATGATTTGAATTGTCTTGCAGAGTTCAATTATGCACGTCCATACATCGGAAGTCACCGCGATCCGATGCTTAGCAATACTCACATGAATCAACCCATTGCGCATCCCTTTGGCGCGAATTTTTATGAGTTTGTTTTTCGCACGCAATACAAAAAACAAAAATGGTCGGCGCATTTGAATGCCATGTTTTGTGTGACTGGGCTTGATTCCGCAGGAACTCATTTCGGTCAGGATTTGCTTCAGTCAACGTTTGATTCACCGCAAGGAAACGGAAATATTCCTGTACAGTATTACGGAAACGTTGTCGGGCAGGGCATCCGGCATGATGTTATTCAGGTAAATGCTGAATTCAGGAAACAACTGTTCAAGATGAACAACAATATTATCTGGCGCATCGGGGCAATGTACCGCAATGATATGTCCGCATTTAATAATACTTCAGAAAAGTATATTTACACCGGCCTCTTTTTAAATCTGCAGCCGGATGAGTGGAACATGCGATAATCTCAGAAAATAAATATTGAGAACGTTTGCAGGAACGGATAAATATTAATTGCGTAGAGTATGAGATATAATGCGGATCCTGGCATGAGACGCATAAGCAATGGCCACTTACTTTCGCGCACCGCAAATTTCGATTTCGGTCTGATTGCTTCAACGAGCCAAATCACAACCAGACTTAGAAGCCAGATGGGTACGAGGCCGTAGAGAATCACAAACCAGGTGAGAGCACGTAGGGTTGGAAATTCTCCATCGAGAAATGTAATGGTTCCGGGTTCTTTGCGAAGAATAGTGGTGTTTACAAGTTTGAAAAAATTCTTTCTGTCCAGCAATCTTCCGTTGTCATTCAGAAACGAGAAATTCAATTTGTTTGTTATTAAAACATTGGAGTCAGTGGTTAATCGGAAATAGGCGATAGGAAATTCTTTGTCGCTCATGAATATCTGTTCACGTTCACTTTTTTCGCGCTGATGAAAAACAAATTTTCCGGACTCACTTACAAACGGCAGGCTGTCCCTTGCATCGGAATCGAAGAAATGACGGACAAGAACACCGCTTTCGTTGTTTGGGTCATCCCATTCAACAAGGGCGATTTTGGTCTGAAGTCCGACGATACTGAACCATGTGCTATAGTTGTGTTTCGGTTTGCTGAGTATTTTTTCGCTGAAGCGGTTGTTTCTGAAAATCAATAATGTGTCGGAATATGGCCTGTGAGGCACCATTCCGGAAATAGAATAATCAAATTGATGTAATACTTTTTTATGGCTTTTATTCAAGACTCCCGGAAAATCAGGAAAGACCGCCCGTTCATCGAAGACCAGAAAATTGGTTTTATTTTTTGAACCAATCAAAACCCATTTTTCGTCTTTGTGGTGAAAATCGGAGCTGAGCAAAAACCTCCATTTGTTTTTCTCGGGCCATGCGCCAACGATTTCGCAGATGCGATCGAAAAAACCGGGCAGCTCATATTTGCGAAATGCAACTGAAGAATCACCAACGGATGCAATGGAGCCAACGAGTTTTTTTTGACGTCCGAAAACTATTTCAGGATGCCCGTTGATATAGTGAACGGCTTTAATATCGGATGGAGTACTGAAAATCTGGCCGGGAGTAACGAGCGTATCGAAGTGTACCAGCTTGACAATTGAATCGGAAGAGAGACCGACAATGGTGAGTGTGGAATCTGCGGCAGGCAGCACCGAAACCAATGAATCGAAATGATGAGACGCAGGAAACGGAAAATGAGAAATGGATTGCGTTTTAAGATTCAATTTCCATAATCCGGTTGCCTGTGTTTTGCCGTCGCTTGTTTGTGAAGTAAAACCCATAAAATCGCCCTGAAAATTGATGCCATACGGCAACTTGTCAGAGAAGTAGGTGGCATCAGTATTTGCTCCTGCAGGATGCAACATGCCATCGCCCTGATACGACTCTTTCCGGATGAGCAGGACAATCCAGAGTGCCAAAAACAGAACAACAACAGAAATGTTTAAAATCCTGACAAATCGCATGGGTGCAAAGATATGTATAAATTGTTAAAATGCAAAGGGTTGACAATGCGAAAATGCGCTTAACAAATTTGCAGTACTTATTTTATATTTTTGTTTTAGTCAGGAGGTGTGCAAGTCTTGTTTTTTATATATTTGTCATATTAAAATCAATATTTAATTATGGCAATGACTATTGAAGAACTGCGAAAAGAAAGAAACAAATTGTGGCAGTCTATTGTAATTGAAGATTACTCAATATGCTATAACTGTAAAACTAAAGGGCTGAAAGAAGATGATCAGTTCTGCCCGAATTGCCGGTTTCCGCAAAGAGGCACTCAGCAGGAAATGAAAAAGTTTATTTCGGGCATTCATTCTAAACAGTTGTTGCTGATTGACAAAGAAAAAGCCATCCGGAAAGCTCGAAATGTGTTGTATATTCTTGCGGCCGTAAATTTTGGTTTTGGTGTTATTTTCGGATTCATGCAAAAAGTACAGATCCCGCTTGTTTTTGTTATTTGCGCCATTGTGGCCGCCATCTATTTCGGACTGGCCTTATGGAGTACCAAAAAGCCTTTTGCAGCGATTATATCAGGATTCTTTGTTTACATTGTTTTCATTGCAATCAATGCCATTGCTGATCCGCATACACTGTATCAGGGTTTGCTCTGGAAAGTGCTGATTATTTCTGCATTTGTTTATGGCTATATTGGCGCCAGAGATTCTGAGCAACTTGAGAAGGATTTAATTGAGTTACACAATGCCAAAGACCTGACATAGCATGATCTGCCCCGCCTGCAATCATAATAATCATCCGAATGCCCGATTCTGCAGTCATTGCGGTGGGGAACTGTCTGCTCCGGTTTATGTTGCTACGCGCGATATGGGCAGTATTACAAAGACGGTTGTTTTCTTTGTCGTAATGGTTGTTTTCATTGTCAGTCTATATTTTATTGATATCAATTCCAACTACGCCAATATCATTCTGGCAAATATTGTGTTTTCGCTGATTGTTCTTGTGTTTTTTGCAATGGATTTCAGAGATACGCTGAACGTACTGAAGTTCAAAGATCCCGAACCGATGTTGATGACGGCTCTGGCAACCGGGGCTCCTGTATTTGCTCTTGGGGTTTTCTTTTTTGTTGATTATCTCAACAAAAACATATTTGACATTTACATCATTTCCGAATATTATCTGTTTATTGATTCACCTGCTCCATTATTGCTTGCATTGATCTCAACAGCTGTGTTTCCGGCCATCTTCGAGGAAATTGCTTTCAGGGGAGTCCTGTTCAATATGCTTGAACCGTTTGCCGGTAAAACGCCGACGATTTTTATTACAGCCATCATGTTCTCCACGATTCATTTCTCATTGATATCACTTCTCTGGCTGTTTCCGATCGGATTATTATTCGGTTATCTGCGTGCCAGACATAATACGCTTTGGTATGGAATTATCGGACATTTTCTATACAACAGCAGTGTTGTTTTGTACGGAGTTTTGCTTGCATAAATGCGGCTTTGAGTAATTTCTTTTGACTATCTTTGCCGGCTCTAATGAAGAAATACAAACACGTTATTTTTGATCTCGATCGTACCCTGTGGGATTTCGACCGGGTGTCGCATGAGGTGCTTTCAGAGCTGTTTTCAGAGCTTGTGCAGCCACTCACGCAATGCTCGTTTGAGTATTTTCATGGAACCTATGCGGCTATCAATTCAGGTCTCTGGGAACAGTACCGGCGTCATGAAATCGAAAAAGAAATACTGAGGGTGAAACGATTTTCGCTTGCACTCGAAGAAATTGGACTTGATCGTCCCTGGATTGCCAATGAATTGGCTGATGAGTATGTGAAGCGTACTTCAGAACACGCTTATCTGTTTCCGGGAACAATGGAATTACTCAGTTACCTGAAAGATAAAGGATATATTCTTTCTGTTATGACGAACGGTTTTAAAGAAGCGCAATATCCGAAAATTGCGCGCAGCGGCCTGGGTCCTTATTTTGAATATCTTTTTATTTCGGAGGAAATTGGCTACAATAAACCCGATATCCGCATTTTTGAATTTGCGCTGAAAAAAATGGATGCTAATCCCGATGAGGTTCTTTTTGTCGGCGATGATTACGAAGTCGATATCGAAGGAGCCGCTGGTGCCGGCATGGATCAGGTTTTTTTCAATCCACGCATAGAACCGTCGGCCAACAAAAAAGCCGCTACCTACCGCATCTCGGAGCTTTCGGAGCTGATGAAAATTCTGTAGTCGTAGTGCGAAGTTGGGAAACTTCGCACAGCATTGCTCCCAAACTTGCGCACTACTCCTTCACAAACCGCACTGTCTCAAAAACATTTTCTCCACTGAGCTGCAGTAGATAAATTCCTGCAGGGAGCTTAGATACATTCAGTGTTGTGAAGCCATTTTCAAAACAAGTCTGCGAGAGCGTTCTGCCTGAAAGATCCATTAGGGTCAACAGGCCATGATCCGCATCGTTGAATCCATTCACCTGTAAAATGTCTGTTGTGGGATTGGGATAAACACTTAGCCGTGGCGCGTTGGTTTCTTCAACCGACAATGTTGCATGCTGAAATCTTTTAAAGAAATTCCAGATTTCGATGGTGTATGAAATGTCGTTAGCGCCCGGCACCAGCCAGGTGTGATCAGCATTATTGACTTTATAGAACCATACTTCGGAGCCCTGATTGCCGTTCAGATATTTGTATAAATCAATGGTCATACTGTCGGCTTCGATGTCGGGGAGCGCAGTGTGAACAGCTGGGGTGTCGCAATTATTAAATGTTGCCCAGTAAGAAATGAGCTCTTCGGCATCATTTCCATATGCATTTCCGGTGTAAGAAACTGTTCCGTCAGCGGTTCCGTGAAAATGCGCTACAGGTGTTGCCCTGAAAGGGTTACAGGTGCATGCAGTTCCGATAGTTCCGGCGACAGAAGCGATGGCGCAAATTCGGCTGCCCAGCTGGCAGGCCAATCGGTTCGACATGAATCCGCCCATTGAGAAGCCGGTCACGTAAACCCGCGTTAGATCTATGTTGTAGAGTTCCGCTGTTGAATCGATCAGGTTGCTGATGAATCCGATATCATCTACAGTGGGATTCAGCGTCATGCCCATGTAGCTGGCGCCGCTGTTCCATGCTGTGCCGTAGGCGCTGCTCATAGCCTGCGGATACAGCGTTATGAATTGTGCTGAATCCGACAGCAGATGCATTCCAATATTGCTGAAGTTGGTCATATTGTCACCTAGACCATGCAGGCAAATCACCAGAGGAACCGGATTGGTTCCGGTGTAGGAGCTTGCAACATATTCTTTGTAGGAGCGCGTCACTCCGCCCACCTGAATGGTTTTGGTAGTCTGTGCAACCAACGAAAATGAAACGACAGAAAATGCGATGGCTAATAATCTGATTTTCATAGGCGATTTTTTTCAAAGATAAATATTTTTGTCACAAAGGCGCAAATACAAAATGGTTTTGAATGAACATTTCGTTTTACAATTTTAAATAGGTGCTTCGCATCTTTTTTATCCCCGGGACTTTGTCCCGGGCTAAGATCTGTTGCGCCTTCTGCGCAATTTGTGCTGCGCAGCTTTTTTTGCCTTCGGCCACTCAACCTTAACCTGGGCGCGCGTATCCCGCCTGCAACCACGTGAAACGTGGCAAGCTGTTTTACGTTGACGCGTGACCATATTCTCAACCTCAACCTCAACCTTAATCTTAACCTCAGCCTTAACCTCCTCTTATGCTCCCTTCACTCTATGCCTGTGCATTCCGATGGCGTGGTGGATGGCGTCTTCGCCGAAGCGGCGGCGGATCTTGTCGAGCGACTGATAGAGCCGGGTGAGTTCAGGAGTCTCATCAAACAGGTCCAGTTGCTGGTTCCCGCCAATGAGTTCACTGAATCGAATACCGATAAGCCTCACCCTGAGCCGCCTTGAGAATAGTTTTCCGAAAATATCTTTCACATTTTTCACCAGCACATGATCGAAAGCCGTGTAGGGAATTCGTTTCTGCATCGTATGGGTTTCGAAATCGGCATAACGGATTTTCACCGTCACCGTTCCTATAAGCCGGTTGTTTTTGCGCAAACGAAAGGCGAGGCGTTCGGTCATGGAGGAAAGAATACGTTCCATTTCGGCGCGGTCGGTCACATCTGTTTCGAATGTGGTTTCGGAGCTCATCGATTTGGCATCTTCGTACGGCACCACGGGCGTGTCATCCTGTCCATTGGCTTTTTTCCATAGCATGAGCCCGTTTGAGCCCAGCACACGCGTGAGCAGCACCGGCGGCATGCTGCTGAGTACGCCAATATTTACAATACCCATGGAGCGGAGCAGATGGGCTGTTTTTTTCCCGAGCATCGGGATTTTCTGAATCGGAAGCGGATCGAGAAAAGGCTTGATGGCTGGTTGTGCAATTTGGAGCTCTCCGTTGGGCTTGGCTTCGCCGGTAGCGATCTTGCTCACAGTCTTATTTGCCGATAATCCGAACGATATGGGCAATCCTGTTTCATTAATTATGCGTTCACGTAATTCGTGCGACCATTTCAGCGTGCCGAAAAAACGGTCCATGCCGGTCAGGTCAAGATAAAATTCATCAATGCTGCTTTTTTCGTAGAGCGGAGCTCCTTCGCGGATAATGTCGGTTACCATGCGCGAATAGTAGGAATAGCGCTCCATGTCGCCGCGGATGACAACAGCATCGCTGCAAAGCATGCGCGCCATTTTCATGGGCATTCCCGAATGGACGCCGAAGGCCCGGGCCTCGTAGCTGCAACCCGATACTACAGCCCGGTCACTTCCGCCGCCCACCATGACAGGTTTCCCAATTAAAGCGCTGTTCTCTTTTCGCTCCACCGAAACAAAAAACGTATCAAGGTCAATATGCAGGACAGAGCGATCCATATCATGATTAGAAAATAGCCAAAATCCAAGATGATAAATTAGGCAATTTTTGGGTTGTCATGACAATTGTTGAAAAATATTTTTCCCATAAAAAATGTTGAGACGTTGAATTTCAACGTCTCAACAAAATATTTGAAATAAATAAAAATTATTTCGCGTACGCAACCGCGCGTGTTTCGCGGATCACCGTAATTTTGATCTGACCTGGATAGGTCATGGATTCCTGAATACGTTTGCTAAGGTCGAGCGAAAGTTGTGTGGCTGCGCCATCGCTGAGCTTTTCAGCGCCAACAATCACTCGAAGCTCACGACCTGCCTGAATTGCATAGGTTTTCTGCACCCCTTCGTAACTCATGGCGATGGCCTCGAGTTCGTTCAGGCGGTTAATGTAGCTTTCAACCACTTCGCGGCGGGCACCGGGGCGGGCGCCGGAGATGGCATCGCAAGCCTGAACAATAGGAGCGATTAGCGAAGTCATTTCAATGTCTTCGTGGTGAGCACCAATGGCATTCACGATTTCCGGATGTTCTTTATATTTTTCGGCCAGTTTCATACCCAGCTGAGCATGCGGCAGATCTGGCTCGTTGTCGGGAACTTTTCCAATGTCGTGCAGCAGACCGGCGCGTTTGGCCATTTTGGGATTCAGTCCAAGCTCGGCAGCCATAGTGGCGCAAAGGTTGGCAACTTCCTTACTGTGCTGGAGCAAATTCTGACCGTAAGACGAACGGAATTTCATTTTTCCAACCAAACGCATCAACTCGTTACTCATGTTATGAATACCCAGGTCGATGAGGGTTTTCTTGCCAGTTTCAATAATTTCAAGTTCGATATTGGCCTTCACTTTGGCCACCACTTCCTCGATGCGGGCAGGGTGAATACGTCCATCAGACACCAGTTTTTCAAGTGACTGACGTGCAATTTCGCGGCGAACCGGATCGTAAGCGGACAGAATGATGGTTTCAGGGGTGTCATCAATAACGATTTCAACACCTGTTGCAGCTTCCAGCGCTTTGATGTTACGGCCTTCGCGACCGATGATACGGCCTTTAATTTCGTCGTTAGCGATTGGGAATGAAGAAACGGCATTTTCGCCGGCATGATCGGTGGCCGTGCGTTGAATGGTTTCGATGATAATTTTCCGGGCTTCGCGGTGGGCATTGATTTTGGCTTCCTCAACAATATCCTTCACGTGGCTCAGGGCCTCAATTTTAGCTTCTTCCTGCAGTGAGTCAACCAATTGTTTCCGAGCTTCGTCAGCCGACATGCCTGAAACGGCTTCAAGTTGTTCCACACTCTGTTTGTGCATTTTGGAAACATCTTCCAGCTTTTTAGTAAGAATTTCTGTTTGAGCTGTAAGATTGTCTTTGAGCGTCTGAGATTCTTTTTGTTTTCGTTGAATTTCTTCGCTTCGCTGGTTCAGCGACATTTCGCGCTGTTTGAGTTTGTTTTCAATGCTCAGTATCCGTTTGTTCTGTTCCTGATTTCGCTTTTCGATTTCAGACTTCATTTGAATAAACTTCTCCTTGGCTTCGAGAATTCTGGTTTGCTTGATCATATCCGCTTCCCTGTTGGCATCATCGATCAGGAATTTTTTCTTCCTGTCGGCGTTTTTGCGGAAAATGAAAGCCCAGAGAAGTACAGCAATCACCAGGACTACCACTTCCAGTACTAACATTAACACATTGTTTTCCATAGTTCTTTTTCGTTTAATTAAAAAACCCGCATAGTCATCAGGGAGTTTCAAACCCCCGATAAAAATGTTTTGGAGTTAACCAGTGCATTCAGGCTTCCATTGTTTCCATTGCTGGAATTCCTTTCGGATATGGCCTGCCTTAGGGCCCTATGAGTCTTCCCCTCGATTGATTCTGTTGAGGTTTATCAACCATAAAAACTGATGAACTACGCGGGTAGTATTTTAATTAAAAGAACTATACTGCCTTGACCAGCAGTTGGTTAATTTCAGATAATCTTGAAACTAGCTCTTCGTGGCTGCCGTTAATATCGGATGTTTCCTTTTTCGACAGGGCTGCGGAAGTATTGAGCAGAATCATAGCCAGAATATCCTGCATATCCTTGCTGGGATATTGCTTATTGAAATCCTTAATGCGGCTGTTGATCGATTCTGTTGCATTTCTGATTACCATTTCATCTTCTTTTTCAACAGACAGTGTATATTTCCTGTTGGCCAGCGTCACGGTTATTTTTACCAATCCACTCATCCTAATCTTCCAGCATTAAAATACACTTATCTATTTCGCGTATAAGTTCGTTCAGTTTTTTTCTGGCTGATTCAGAACCGATCCCGTTATCCACCCCTTCAGTAATCTGACGTGCAGTGAGTAAAATCTCAGTGTTTGTCAGCCGTTGCTTCATTGCATCGTTTTCTGTCTGCAACCGGAGGCTCTCCTCTTTCAGAAACTCAATGTCTTTCCGGTAGAGATCAAGTTGTCCAGTAAGTTTTCTGACATTGTTGTCAATTTCAGAAAGCAACTGATTTATCTCTTTCATTTGGAAAGAATTTGAATTGCAAAGATATGAAAACTTTGCCGGATATCAATAAAGTATTTGATTTAAAATAAAAAAAGGGCCGTCCGACGTAAAGCGGACAGCCCTTTTTAGCAGCTATTATTGATTATTCAACAACAAGTTTCTTAGAAGCTGTAACTCCATCAGCAACAATAGAATAGTAGTAAATACCAGTATTCAGATCGTTGCAATTCAGGGTGTACTTTGCAGCACCGGCCTGATTGTCAAGGTTCTCAGAGATAATGAGACGGCCAGCCATGTCATACAGGTTGAAATAAACGCTTCCGGCATTTTGTTTCAGGTTGTATGAAATTACAGTGTTATCTGTTGCAGGATTTGGCTGTGCATTAAGCATTCCAACCATTGCGTTTTCAGAGATTGAAGTGTTAGTTGAAACAGTCACTTTTGAAGAGATGCAGATATTCTGTGTGAAAACTTCACTGTCAACACCTTCAATGTATCCGTCAACGCCATCGCAATCATAATATACATCGAGCCAGGTACCGCTACTGTACTGAGGAAGCAGGCCGTAGGAGGTCCAATGACTATACATTACGAATGAGTTCGGATAGAACTGTGATTTTAAACAAAATACTTCCATGGATCCACAGCCTGTTCCGGCATCAGAGAATCCGGCAATAAATCCGCAAGAGTCAGCAGCGTCGCCATGATACTCAAGGATAACTCCAAAAGACTTGGCTACTAAATCAAGATTGGGTTCAAAGCCAAGCATTGTTGTTTGCATCCAGTCATTGCCGGTTGAAAGACCTGTTGTTGTAATTACGGTGTCGCTCCACAGTGGGGTGCCAGTTGCAGTAACAGCTCCTGAGGTGGCCAACGGGAAAATTTTCACGATGAATGTATCAGGAGTTCCTGAATTGTTTTCGTGACCGACAAAGGCAAAAATTGAATCCACATGAAGTGAAGTAATGTCTTCTACATACATCATTGTGTTGTAGTCAAACATTTCCTTAAAGGCAACACCGCATTTCAGCATGGTGCTGTCGAGAGCGGTTGCATTCATGTTGAAATCCCAGATGTAACGAGTGTAAGTTCCAACACCCATGAGCTCTTCGGCATAATCATAATCGAGATAAAAAGTTGAGGTTGCTTTGTCAGTGGCAGCCGGTTTAACAACTTTTACGGGTTTTGAGGGCTGATCTGTGGTAATAAACTGTGCCTGAGTGAAACCCAGAAATATTACGCTGAACAGAACAGAAAATAACAATTTTTTCATTTTGTTTGTTTTGGTTAAACAGATTTGTTTACAAGACAAAAGTAGCAAATATTTTGTTGCATGGGAATCCAATTTTTCATTTTTTCGACCGATGCCGGATTATACTCTGCCGTTAAATTAATCCATAAAAAAAAGGGTGCATCAGCGCCCCTTTTTTTAATTGAGTTTTATTCAGGTGTAGCACAGGTGCAGAAAATGTTCCGGTCACCATAGGCATCATCGATTCGTGTTACGGTTGGCCAGTATTTCAGCGCATCCTTGCGATGACAGGTGGCTTTTTCGCGCGAATAGGGTTTGTTCCAATTGTCTGTGGCAACCATTTCCACCGTGTGCGGAGCATGTTTCAGCACGTTGTTTTCCTTGTCGCATTTTCCTTCAGCCACTTCCCTGATTTCCTCACGGATGGCCAGCATGGCATCAATAAAACGGTTGAGCTCTGACATAGGTTCGCTTTCCGTAGGTTCAACCATCAGGGTTCCGTGAACCGGAAAGCCCAGTGTTGGAGCGTGAAAGCCATAATCCATCAGTCGCTTGGCGATGTCGGTTTCTGTTACTCCGTCCTTGTGGAAAGCATTGCAATCAACGATGAATTCGTGCGCAACAAACCCATGGTCGCCTTTATATAATATATTGTAATGTGGTTCCAGCTTTTTCATCAGGTAGTTGGCATTCAGAATGGCATATTCAGTAGCTTTCTTAAGCCCTTCTCCTCCCAAAAGTTTAATATAAGCGTAGGAAATGGGAATTACATAAGCACTGCCAAATGGCGAGGCCGCAACAGCTGAAATCGCTTTTTCGCCACCGGTTTTCACCATCACATGTCCCGGAAGGAATGGTGACAGGTGTCTGGCAACGCCGATGGGACCTACGCCGGGGCCGCCGCCACCATGAGGAATTGCAAATGTTTTGTGCAGATTCAGGTGACAAACATCAGCGCCAATGAAGCCAGGGCTCGTATATCCGACCTGCGCATTCATGTTTGCTCCATCCATATAAACCTGCCCGCCGTGTGAATGGATGATGTCCATGATTTCAATTACTGCTTCCTCAAAAATTCCATGAGTTGAAGGGTAAGTAATCATCAGTGCCGAAAGATCTTTTGAGTGTTCATCCGCTTTTTGCTTCAGATCGGCGATATCAATATTGCCTTTTTCGTCGGCTTTTATAACAACGATCTTCATTCCGGCCATGGCTGCACTGGCGGGATTGGTGCCGTGAGCAGAACTGGGAATCAGACACACGTTACGGGCTGAGTCACCACGACTTTCGTGATAGGCACGAATAACCATAAGTCCGGTATATTCGCCGGCCGCACCGCTGTTGGGCTGGAAACTCACTTTATCGAATCCCGTTATTTCGGCCAGCAATTGTTCGAGTTCAGCCAGCATGGTCAGATATCCTTTGGCCTGATCGGCGGGTACAAAAGGATGGATGTTGCCGTATTCCGGCCAGCTCATGTAAAACAGTTCTGTAGCTGCATTTAGTTTCATGGTACAACTTCCTAGCGGAATCATGGCGCGGTCGAGTGCCAGATCTTTGTTGCGCAGGTTGGTAATATAGCGCATCATGTCGGTTTCGTTCCGATATGAATGAAAAACTTTATGGGTGAGATATGAACTTTTGCGGTCAAATGCTGCGTCGAAGGTCCTTATTAATTCACATTCAGCAGGCTTGCAGACATAGGGAGTATGCTGCTTTCCGACAGCTGAAGCCAGAAGATCGGCAATAGTATTAATGTCATCAAGCGTTGTAGTCTCATCAATGCTGATTCCGATGAGCTTGCTGTCGATGTAGCGGAAATTCATCTCATTCTGCAGCGCAAGTTTGCGGATTTCATCCATATTTACGCCATCCGGAATCTGAATCTGAACAGTGTCGAAGTAGTTTTCGTTGATCTGCTTGTACCCAACTTTCTCAACTTCAGCGCTGAGAACACCGGCCAGAATATTCATGTGACGTGCAATTTCCTTCAGGCCATCCGGTCCGTGATAAACTGCGTACATTCCTGCCATAATGGCGAGCAATGCCTGGGCTGTACAGATGTTTGAAGTGGCGCGTTCACGCTTGATATGCTGCTCGCGGGTCTGCAGAGTCATGCGGAGCGCGCGGTTTCCGAGCGCATCTTTCGAAACGCCGATTATGCGGCCCGGCATCGTGCGGACAAATTCTTCTTTCGTAGCCATGAATGCGGCCGACGGACCACCATATCCCATCGGAATTCCTAAGCGCTGAGTTGAACCTACAACGATGTCTGCGCCCCATTCTGCAGGCGGTGTCAGCAGTGTAAGGGCCATCAGGTCTGCAGCAACTGCCAGCATGGAACCGTTGGCGTGAACTTTCTCTGCAAATTCGCTGTAGTCCTGAATTTTTCCGTACTGATTCGGATATTGAACGAGGGCACCGAAAGTTTTTTCGTTGAAATTATATGATTTTACACAATCTACCACAACGTCAATTCCAAGTGGAATAGCCCGGGTTCTGATAACATCGAGGCTTTGCGGCAATATTCCGTGCGACACAAAGAATTGATTGGCGCCGGCTTTTACTTTGTCGCGCTTACGGGTGTTGTAGGTCATGAGCATTGCTTCGGCAGCAGCAGTGGCTTCATCGAGCAGGGATGCATTTGAGATGGGCATGCCTGTGAGGTCAGAAACGACTGTCTGAAAATTGAGCAATGCTTCGAGTCGTCCCTGGCTTATTTCGGCCTGATATGGGGTGTAGGAAGTGTACCAACCCGGACTTTCGAGAATGTTGCGGAGGATGACGCCGGGAATGATGGTTCCGTAGTATCCCATGCCAATAAAGGACTTGAATATTTTATTCTGTGCCCCAAGACTTTTCAGAAGGCTTTGGGTTTCATATTCATTCAGACCCGGGCCAATATTGAGATTCTTTGGATTGATGATGCTTTTTGGGATTGTTTTTTCAATTAGTTCTTCGCCTGATGAAACCCCGATGGTTTTGAGCAAAGTCTGTTTCTCTTCTTCCGATGGCCCTATATGCCTGAAAGTAAAATTATTGGTGATCATGGGTCTGTTGATTTGTTGATTCGGGCAAAATTACCTTATTTTTTTTGAACTACTCATGCAATCTGCTGATATTTCTCAGTATATTTGACAAAATATTTCATGGGGCGCCTTTACATGCTTTTTTTTCTCCTGATTGTTTGTGCATGCGGGATTTCGCAGGCACAGGATACGTTGTATATGATGTCGGGCAGGCTGAAAACCAATATTAATGTGCTCGAAATGGATTCGACAAAAATTGCCTATGCCCCTGGTCGCAGTATTAAAGTTAACAGCCGTGGACTGGTAAGAACAAAATACAAGGAACGTCAGGATGTTTTTGAAATTTGGTATGAAGACAGCACGCGCGAACTGGCCTATATTATGGATTCGTCAGGGTTTATTATTACGCCTGAGCAGGCTCGTTCCTATGTTGATGGCTGCCACGATGCTTTTCAGTATTCGCATAACAGGATTGTCGGACCAATTTGTTACGTCGTTACCCTGAGCAGTATTTTTATTTTGCCCCCAATTGCAGTCATAGCCGTTCCATGTGTGTTTAGCGCAGCTACAGCCATTTTTACACCCGAATTTCCAGTCGACAAGGTTGATGAATCTCAGGTGAACAAATATTACATTCTTGGATATCAGGACACGCGCAAGATCAAAAAAGTGAAATCTTCCATGTTTTTCGGAATTGCTGCCATTGCCACTGGTTTTGCTTTTTCATTCCTGACAAATTAATGCTGATTGGTTTATAATCACTACTTTTGCAATCCCAATATGTAACCCAAAAATTTTCATGGCATTATTCGGAATTTTCGGAAAAGAGAAAAAGGAAAGCCTTGACGATGGTTTGAAAAAGACCCGCGAAAATGTGTTTGCACGCATATCGCGAGCTGTCGCCGGAAAATCAAAAGTAGATGATGAGGTGCTTGACAGCCTCGAAGAGGCACTCATTTCTTCGGATGTGGGTGTTGAAACTACGTTGAAAATTATTGAACGGATTCAGAACCGGGTTTCCCGTGATAAATATGTTGGAATCGATGAACTCAACCATATTCTGAGAGATGAAATTGTTCTGATGCTCGATGAAAACAGCAATCCTGGTTCAGTGCAGCCTGGCGATGTTCCAACTTATGTTATTTTAGTTGTTGGGGTGAATGGCGTTGGAAAAACCACCACCATCGGAAAACTGGCCTATCGTTTTAAAAACGCGGGTAAATCCGTAGTGATTGGGGCGGCCGATACGTTCCGGGCAGCAGCAGTCGATCAGCTGAAAGTCTGGGCTCAGCGCGCAGGTGTCGATATTGTCGAAAAAGGAATGAATGCCGATCCTGCATCGGTGGCATATGATACAGCCGTATTTGCAAAAACAAATAATTATCAGGTGGCCATTATTGACACGGCCGGACGTCTGCACAACAAAATTAACCTGATGAATGAGCTGGGAAAAATTAAAAAAGTTGTACAAAAAGTTTTTCCCGATGGGCCCCAGGAAGTCTTGCTGGTGCTGGATGCATCAACCGGACAAAATGCTTTTGAGCAGGCCAAACAATTCACGGCAGTCACTGATGTTAATGCACTGGCACTTACAAAACTTGATGGTACAGCCAAGGGTGGGGTAGTCATTGGAATATCGGATCGTTTCAGTATTCCGGTGAAATACATTGGAATCGGTGAAAAAATCGATGACATCCAGATTTTCGATAGCGCAGAATTTGTTGACAGTCTTTTTAAAAATTAGCAAATTGATATCAGTAGTTCGTGGTCAGTAGCCAGTGGTCAGTGGCCAGTTAGATTTCGATCACTACTCACAACTGACTACTATAAATGGTTTCTGTTATGAAAAAAAGTAAAGTTGGTATAATAACCATGGGCTGTCCCAAAAATCTGGTTGACAGTGAAAAGCTGGCAGCAATGCTGGCCGGCGAAGGATTTGAAGTGGAGCATGAACAGGCCGATGCAGATATCATCATCATCAACACCTGTGGATTTATAAATGATGCAAAAGAAGAATCCATCAACGAAATTTTGAATCACACATCAAGAAAAAACGCGAATAAAAATCTGAAAGTTATTGTCACCGGTTGTTTGACAGAGCGATACCGCGAAGATCTGAAAAAAGAAATTCCTGAAGCAGATGTTTTTTTCGGTGTGAATGAATACGACAAAGTTGTAGAGTATATAACAGGTAAGTCTGAAAAGCTGCAGCCAGAACGGATTCTGGGTACTCCAGCACATTATGCATATCTGAAAATTTCGGAAGGGTGCAATCGCACCTGCAGTTTTTGTGCAATTCCTCTGATACGCGGGCAGCATGTGTCGGTGCCGGAGGAAGAACTTCTGAAAGAGACTGAATTACTGGCTTTGCAAGGAGTGAAGGAACTAATTGTGATTGCTCAGGATACGGTAAGTTACGGACTTGATTTGTATGGTGAACGCCGCATTGCGCGGTTGCTTCGCAAGCTTTCTGAAATAAAAGGAATTCAATGGATTCGTTTAATGTATACCTATCCAGCAGGTTTTCCTGATGATCTGATTGAAGAAATTGCAGTGAATCCGAAAATTGTAAAGTATATCGATCTGCCGCTGCAACATATAAGCACTTCCATACTGCATAATATGAAACGTTCGATTGACAGGGAATCTACGGAAGCACTTGTATCGAAGATCAGAAGCCGTATTCCGGATGTCGCCATTCGAAGCACATTCATTGTGGGTTATCCCGGTGAAAAGGCAAGTGACTATACGGAACTGGTACAATTTATTAAGGAATCGAAGTTTGAACGCTTCGGCGTTTTTGCATATTCTCCGGAAGAAAGTACAGCTGCCTTTTTGCAGAAGGACAACATTCCGCATAAAACGAAAATGCTCCGAATGTCCGGATTGCTTAGATATCACGAAAAGGCATCGATTGAATTCAATAAAAAGCTTGTTGGAAAAACGTTGCCGGTTATCGTGGATGAGTATAATGCGGATGAAAAATGTTTTTATGGACGCACACCCATCGATGCTCCTGAAATTGACAATATTGTGCGTTTGTTTGTTGGCAGCGATCACACATTAAAGCCCGGCGATATTGTTGAGGCGAAGGTTATTTCCTCCGGAATCTTTGATATTGATTGTGAGTTTTAAATTCTACGATGGATATCTGGTGGGCGTCTCGAAAAACCTCATTTTGTATGCAATTAACATGTCTTTTTTAATTTTTAAATGCTGAAAAGGTGTTGATTGTTTCGATATTTCGACGGAGTTTACCCCGCTGACGACATTTCGACTCCGCTCAATGTGACAGCGGCGGGGCTCAATATGATAAAAAATTGGTTTTTAGAAATGCCCATCTGTAACTGATAAAAAATTTCAACTTTTTTAAATCTGTTGTGTTGTTTAAATAAAGTTGTATATTTGTCGCACAAAACGGATTTATACATCCTCCCTATTTTTTAGTATTTCCCAAACTACCAAACCCTTCTTACATGCAGGAAAAGCCAGATCTTAACAAGATGCTGTTGCCCGATTTACGTGAGTACGCAACTTCATTAAATATTAAAGGCATATCAACCATTCGCAAGCCAGAATTGCTGCGCCTTATCAACGAAGCATTATCAGGAAAAACACCCAAAGAAGAAAAGTTTATTCCACAACCGGAAATTGTTGCCGCTGATCCATTTATAGTTGAGGAAAAAATCGAATCGACCGAAATTGATAATCAAGAACCTCAAATCAAAAGAAAGAGAATAGACACGGTAGTGGACGATGTTCTTGCACCTCCTGTCAAGGAAGATACAAGTCCTGTTATTCCACCCGTAGTTTCTGAAACACCGGTGCATGAAAATCCCGTACAACCCGCTTCGGAAGACAATAATCAGTCAGGTGAAAACTTCCCTGCGCATAATAAATTTCGCAAGGATTTTAAAAACGGCGGTGATTTTTCCTTTAAAAAGAAAAAGCCATGGCAGCGCGATGGATATGTTCCGATAAACAAAGGCAACAATCCGCAACAGAACAATCCGCAACAAAACAATCAGCAGAAACAATATTCGAAAGATGATATTTTGCTTCCGCTTGACCCGATAGATGAGTTTTCGGAAGAGCCACTGACAACTATTGAAAACAATAAGGAATTGAATGAAAATCCGGTGGTCAAAAATGTGCCGCCTGTTGTTCAGGATAGGCCCATTCATCAGCATAATCAGCAGCATCAGCCGCGACCTGAAAAGCCGGCTCCTTTCTTTGAGCTCGATGGCGTTGTAACCGCCGAAGGTGTGCTGGATCTCGTACCCGAAGGGTTCGGATTTCTGCGTTCATCAGATTACAATTATCTGAATTCTCCCGACGATGTTTATGTAAGTCAGAGTCAGGTGAAAATGTTCGGACTAAAAACGGGCGACACTGTTGAATGCACGATTCGTCCGCCAAAAGATGGTGAGAAGTATTTTACTACAGTAAAAATTTTAAATGTAAACGGAATGGAAGCGGAAAAAATCCGCGACCGCATCCCATTTGATTTTCTCACACCATTGTTCCCGATAAAAAAATTCAAGCTTACCGGACACCCTGATGAAACCATGACGAGCCGCGTCATTGATTTGTTTTCGCCCATCGGAAAAGGTCAGCGCGGATTGATTGTTGCGCAACCAAAAACCGGTAAGACCGTCATTTTGAAAGAGCTCGCCAATGCCATTGCATACAACCATCCTGAAGCATATCTGATCATTTTGCTTATTGATGAACGCCCGGAAGAAGTGACCGATATGCAGCGCAGCGTTCGCGCTGAAGTAATTGCTTCCACTTTTGATGAGCCGGCCGATAAGCATGTGAAGATTGCCAACATTGTTCTTGAAAAAGCAAAACGTATGGTAGAGTGTGGCCATGATGTTGTGATTCTGCTCGACTCAATCACACGTCTGGCGCGAGCATACAACACTGTTGCGCCTTCATCCGGCAAAGTCCTTTCAGGAGGAGTTGAATCAAATGCTCTGCAGAAACCAAAAAGATTTTTTGGCGCTGCCCGTCAGATCGAAAACGGCGGATCGCTCACCATCATTGCCACGGCTCTGATTGATACCGGTTCAAAAATGGATGAAGTTATTTTTGAGGAATTTAAAGGAACCGGAAATATGGAATTACAGCTCGATCGCAAGCTGTCGAATAAGCGTATTTATCCGGCTATTGATATTGTTGCATCCAGCACCCGGCGCGACGATCTGCTTGTTGCCAAAGAAGTTCTGCAACGCGTGTGGATCTTGCGGACACACCTGGCCGACATGAATCCGCTCGAGGCAATGGGTTTCATACAGGATCGAATGAAGTTCACCAAAACGAACGAAGAGTTTCTGATGACGATGAATTCGTAGAAAATTGAGATGTGGAAATGTGGGACTTCGTCCATGTGATGCTCCGCATATGTGGGAATACAATAAATTTCTATGATGTGTAAATGTGGTGCTATGCACATGATCCGCCTTCCGCGGATTAAATTCCAATGTGGGAACACGAGATGATCACTTTTATCTTTTGTCTTGAGTTGATGTTAAGATGGGCGGTTCACGTGTAACGTGACACGGTTGTCCATGTGCGGCTTCGCCGATGAGTGAATATAAGTGATATTGAAACGAGAAAGTAAAAATTCGTTGCTTATTTCATTTTATTCCAGGTTCTGTAAAGCGGTCGTTCATACTTCATGGGTAACCCTCCATTATCATATTCGATGTATTTTTCTGAAATAAGGGTTAATGATTTATCATCGTTTCTTTTGAAGCATATTTCTAAAGTGCCAGAAACTCGGTGATTAGCGCCTGTCCTGTATCCGGATACAAAAATATTTGTTTCTATAATTTTCCGTTCAGTGTGAATATTTAAAACAATTAAGTCTCTATATGACAGCATGCAATTCAAGTCGATAGGAATTTCTGAAATTGTGAAGGCAGTGATAAAAACACTGTCTTTGATAAAAAATGATGTGTAGCAATCACTCAACCTGTTAGATAAATCAATAATCCTGACAGTTGTGTTAATTGAATTTGCATTTATTGAATCAAGTCCCAGCGAATTAATTACTCCACGATTATTTACAATGCTTTGAGAAAACGTACAGGTGCTTTTTTCTGACATTTTCAAAACAGAGCAAGAGCTAAACAATATTGATAAAATTACAAACGAAAGAGAAATGAAATACTTCATTTTATAAGTGTTATTATACAAAAATAGCTTTTTTTGAGTTGTAGGTCATTGGATAGTTTCTATTTTAATCTATAACCCAGAGCTTGCCACTCATTACTTATAACTGTTGCAGCATCTCGTATTCACACATGTCCACATCAGCGAAGCTGCGCATTTCCACATTCAATTATCCGATTTTTCTCGCGCCATTTTCGATGGAAACCTCATAATAAAAAGGTTTTTTGCCGAATTGTTTTTCGAATGCTGCGGTTGTCGATTTCATGAAGGATTGATATTCTTTTGCGGAAATCAGATTGATGGTGCATCCGCCAAAGCCGCCTCCCATCATTCGCGCGCCCGCTACTCCCGGAAAATTGCGTGCAAATTCCACCAGAAAATCGAGCCGGTCGCAACTCACTTCATATTGTTTGCTAAGTCCGTCGTGTGATCTGAACATTTCTTTTCCGAAAGAAATAAAATCATCCTGTTTCAGTGCTTCGCAGGCCCGCATCAGACGCTCGTTTTCCTGAATAACATATAAACAACGCTGGAATACAACCGGCGATAATTTTTCTTTTGATTTGTTAAGCATAACCTCCGAAACATCGCGCAGACTCTCTGCTTCGGGATGTGATTTCTGAATGATGGCAACGCCTTCTTCGCACTGAGCGCGCCGCACATTGTATTCCGAATTGGCAAGAGCGTGCTTAACGCGCGTGTCTATCAAGAGCAATTTGTATCCTTGCGGGCGGAATGGAATCATTTCGTATTCAAGTGAGCGGCAATCGAGACGAATGAGTTTTTCTTTTTCACCGTGCAGCGATGCAAACTGATCCATGATGCCACAGCGAACGCCTGCGTAGTTGTGTTCAGTCATCTGTCCGATTTTTGCCAGTTCTTTTTTCGAAATATTGAAATGATTCATGTCGTTGATGGCAAAAGCAAAAGCCGATTCAAGCGCCGCCGACGATGACATTCCGCCGCCTCTTGGTATATTTCCACGAAACACACAATCGAATCCTGGAGCGGTAAATCCGCGTTCTTTCATTTCCATGACGACACCGATGATGTAGTTGGCCCAGGATAAATCAGATTTCTGACCATTGGCTTCAAACGTTATTTCTTGTTCAAGGTCAGCCGCAAAAATATTGTAATGCTCATTGTAATTCGGAGCAATTTCCAGTATCACCGATTTATTGATGGCGCCAGGCAAAACAAATCCATTGTTGTAATCGGTGTGTTCGCCTATCAGATTCACGCGTCCGGGAGCAGCATACATAGCCCCTTTGCTGCTGAATTTATTATAGAACAGACTTCTGATTTCGTCAATCATAGAAATATTTTTACCACCACATGGTGTAGATAACAGTGAGAATTATTATGATGATCAGTGATGCGATTTTAAATCCTGTGCTTGTTTTAAATTGAGCTTTTTCAATGATAATGGATTTTTCGCTGGCGGGTTTTTTTTCAATGAAAGCAGTAACGACCATTATCAGAACACAAAGAATAAATACGATTCCCATGCGGTCCATAAATGGAAGATCGGGTAGTAAATATTTGAAAGCAGCAGAAAAAACAAATGTTCCGAGAGCTGCCAGCAGAGCGCCGTTTGATGTTGCCCGTTTCCAGAAAAATCCAAGCAGAAAAATGGCCAGTGCGCCCGGACTTACAAAACCTGTGAACTCCTGGATGAATTGAAATGCCTGATCGAGATTCTGCAACAAGATTGCGGTTGGAATGGCAATGATCAACGCTACCGCTGCTGTAATGCGACCAACACTGACTAATCTTGTTTCCGACGCGTCTTTTTTAATGTAGCCATGATAAATGTCCATGGTGAAAATGGTGGAAATGCTATTCATCATTGAAGCAAGGGAACTCACGATGGCTGCTACCAGAGCGGCAAATGCGAGACCTTTGAATCCGTTTGGAACAAAGTTGTGCAGTAGCCAGGGATAAGCTGCGTCGGGTTTTGAAATTTCATTGTAATGTGCACTGGCAGGATCACTTGTTATTACAAAGGCAACAACTCCCGGGATGACCACTATGAGCGGAAGCAACAATTTCAGAATCCCAGCAAAGGCGAGACCGCTCTGTGCCTGTTTGATGCTTTTGGCTGCCAGAGCGCGCTGTATGATGTATTGATTGCACCCGAAATAATATAAATTGGCTACCCACATACCGCCCAGCAACACGCTAATTCCAGGCAGATTCATGTATTGCGGATTGTCTTTCGAAAGGATCATGTCAAATTTTTCGGGCGCTTTTTCAGTGAGTTTTATAAAACCGTCAAAAACATTTCCATTGTCTCCGATGTATTGAAGCGCTATGTAGGTTGTCAGTAATCCGCCGCCAATGAGGAATATGACTTGCACAACATCTGTAATTGCAACTGCCTTTAAACCGCCCGAAACAGAATATGCAGCAGAAAACACACCTAAAACAATGATGCCAATCCAAAGCGGATCGACAGTGTTTCCCATAACCATCAGATCTCGGCCTTCGAATAAAACATTCTTTATGGTAAGTGCTCCAAGATACAGAATGGATGCGAGGTTGACGAAAATAAAAACGGCAAGCCAGAAAATAGCCATGGTGGTTTTTACGCGTTTATCGTATCGCTTTTCAAGAAATTCAGGCATAGTGAATATGCCCATTTTTAGAAATATCGGCATGAAAAACACGGCCACAAGAATTAAAGTAATGGCTCCCATAAATTCATAGGAGGCTATGCCAATGCCAATGGCAAAGCCAGATCCGGACATGCCGATGAATTGTTCTGCTGAAATGTTTGAAGCGATAATCGATGCGCCGATAATCCACCAGGGCAGTCCCTTGCTTGCAAGAAAATAATCGGCGGCGTTTTTCTTTTCGCCTTTTTTCGTACGTGATACCCACAAACCGATACTGAGAATAAGCAGCATGTAGGCAATCAGAATTCCGTAATCAAGTGTATTGAATGTCATCGGGGGAGAGTTTTATTGAAATGATATTGAATTATTTCGTGGTACGTTTCGTCAGGGCGTATAAGAGTTGAAGGAAATGTTGGAATATTTGGAGCATTCGGAAAGCGCTGTGGTTCGAGGCACAGTGCACTACGCATTGGATAAATTTCTCCGCATTTTCCGGGAACATTTCCGTTGTCATGATTGTCTGTATAAAACTGTAGTCCGGGCAAAGTACTGTAAACATCCATGGTGCAGCCACTTTGAGAAGCAATAACATGTGCACAATGTGCGAGTTCTTTTGGCTTTTTATCAATCACATAACACTGATCAAACCCTGATGTTTTCTGCAACACAGGATGATCCGAAAATATGCGGTCAGCAATTTTCTGTTCAGTGCGTAAATCAAGAGGCGTGTTTTCTATCGGAATAAAATTCCCGGAAGGGATAGAATCGTCATCAACTTCAAGAATGTTCGAAGCATTAATGCGGATGCGGTGATTGAGGATGCTTTCATTTCCTTCTCCATCCAGATTGAAATAGGAATGGTGGGTGAGATTGAGGTGGGTGGGCTTATCTGTTCTAACTGTATATTCTAATGAAAGAATAAAATCTGCACTCCATTTGTAAGTGATTGCAATTGTTTTATTTCCCGGAAATCCGAATTCTCCGTCAGGACTTTCGTAAATAAACTTCACAAAGTTGTTCCCTGTTTCATATTTCCAGACGACTGATTCCAACGCGTTGTTGCCACTGTGAAGCAAATGCCCGTTCACGTTTGGAGTAAAAGTATATTCTATTCCATCGATGTTAAAATGCGCATTTCCTATTCTGTTTGCAAACGGACCCGGATTTGAACCGAAAAAACGATTTCCGCAAACGTAGTCAGCAAGAGCGTTATAGCCCAGCACTACGTCAATAGAATTGTTGTTTTTATCAGGAATAGTGAGTGAAACCAGTTTGGCTCCATAATTCATAACCCTTATGCCATCAGTGTTTCCGTGCGACAGTGAAATAATATCGACTTGCTCTCCTGAAGGGATTGTTCCGAATTTTTCAATATTTATTTTCATGTGCCCCACAAATTTTCCGGATACTCACCGTTAAGAACTTTTAATTTTAAACTTTCCACTACGGTTTTGCGGTCTTGCGGCCATGTAACCCCGAACCAACGGGCTGGTGTTTCCTTTGCATGAACCGTCGCATTTTCGCTCCCGATAAGCTGTCCGACAACATAGGGAATATGAAATTCAGCTTTCAGATCCATGCTGTTCTGATGAAGAAAATCTATAAAAAGTGCATGGGCATGTTTCATAAAGCCAGTCGTGAATCCCCAGATGTTCATCGAAACGATTGCATTTTCGTTCAGAAACACTTTGTTATCCCCTTCATCGACGCCGCTGATTTCCGAATTGTTTTTTACAATCTGATGACATTCGTAAATGGAGACCAGCTCATGATTTTTGTTGATATTGCAGATCGCGCGCGACACGCCGCCAGTTTCCGAAAGTGTGTTTCCGAGTTGGAACCCGGCCATGCAATATTCGTTCTCTGCAGGATCGCATGCATTGAGGTGGTCAAAAACAATTTTAAATGATTCGTATCCGTAAAAATCGTCGGAGTTTATAACAGCGAAGGGTTCGTGAATGAGGTCGGCTGCCATCAACAGGGCTTGTCCGGCGCCCAGGGGTTTTGTCCTTTCAGGATTAATAGTGAATCCCGCAGGAATATTCTCAAAAGACTGAAAGGCATAATCTACTTCAATGCGGCCACCAAAGCGCTTAGGATTGAAAATGTTTTTGAATTCCTGCTCGAAATCGTGTCGGATAATAAACACTACCTTCCCGAAACCGGCGCGGATAGCATCATACACCGAATAGTCCATCAGTGTTTCGCCCGACGGCCCCATGCCGTCCATTTGTTTAAGGCCACCATACCGGCTTCCCATCCCTGCGGCCGGTATCAGTAATGTTGGTTTCATGCTATGCTCCTTCAAATCTGCTTGATGTCATGAAATGATACGGCCCCCGCCAGATGCATAACCGTGGCAAAGTAAAGAAATATTTCTGAATGTTGCAACGGATTTCATGCGTAATCTCTGTTAAGTCGGACTCGATGTCATGTTCGAATTATAGCTATATTTGTAACTATAAAATCCATTTGAACATGACAATTTCAGGACAAATCATTGATATTCGCAATCGTCGCATTTTTGCAGGCGAAGTTGTTGTTGAAAACGGGAAAATCGCTGCCATCAATGAGCTGGAAACAGCTCCGGAACAGTTTATCCTGCCAGGGTTCATCGATGCGCATGTGCATATTGAAAGCTCAATGCTTGCTCCATCGCGTTTTGCTGAGCTTGCAGTGAAGCAGGGGACTGTGGCTACGGTTTCCGATCCGCATGAAATTGCCAATGTACTTGGTGTAGAAGGTGTGAAGTTTATGATCGAAAATGGGAAATCGGTTCCGTTTAATTTCTTTTTTGGTGCGCCTTCATGTGTGCCTGCGACTCCTTTTGAGACTGCCGGATTTTCGATCAATGCCGCTCAAACCGCAGAGCTAATGCGTAATCCTGATATTTGGTATCTGGGCGAAATGATGAATTTCCCGGGCGTTATTTTCGACGATCCGGAAGTACATGCCAAGATCAAAGCAGCGCTGGATGCCGGAAAGCCAGTGGATGGTCATGCTCCGATGCTTTCGGGTGAACAATTGATTAAATACGCCAAAGCTGGTATCAGTACCGATCATGAGTGTACCAATATTGAAGAAGCTGAAGAAAAAATCAAATTGGGAATGAAAATTCTCATTCGCGAAGGCAGCGCTGCGCGCGACTTTGACATGCTTTATACGCTTATCGATAAATATCCGAATGACGTTATGCTCTGTACCGACGATTGTCATCCCGATGAACTGATGCGTGGTCATATAAATGTAAAAGTAAAAAATGCCATTGAGCGAGGCATGGATCTATTCAATGTACTGCAGGTGGCTTGCGTCAACCCTGTGCAGCATTATCATCTTCCGGTCGGAACGCTGAATACAGGCGACAATGCGGATTTCATTGTTATCGGCAGCTGGCGCGACATGGATGTGCAGCAAGTTTATATAAAAGGTGAAAAAGTGTATAATGAAGGTGAAGTATTAATTGAGTCAAAAGCTTTTACCCCGATCAATAATTTTTCTCGGCAAGCAGTTTCCGCGTCGGATTTTGTTGTTGAAGCAAAAGGGGAGAACATTAAAGTTATAATCGCAAAAGATGGCGAATTGCTCACTGAGAGTGCGGTTGTAAAAGCGAAATTGGAAGCTGGGAATATAGTAAGCGATGTTGAAGAGGACATTTTAAAGATTACCGTTTTAAATCGCTATGATAACAGCAAACCAGCGATTGGATTTATTAAGGGAATTGGAATTCAGCGGGGCGCACTGGCTTGTTCTGTCGCGCACGACAGTCATAACCTGATTGCCGTAGGCACCGACGATGAAATGCTTGCAGCCGCACTCAACAAAATTATTGCGAGCAAAGGCGGGCTTGCAGCAGTGGATGCAATATCGTCGGAGCACCTGGCTTTGCCACTGGCCGGGCTTATGTCGGACCGTAAAGGCGAAGAAGTAGCCGCATATTATCATGCGCTGAATCAGAAGGCAGCCGAGATGGGATCGCCGCTGCGCGCGCCATTCATGACGCTTGCTTTTATGGCGCTGCTGGTTATTCCGAAGCTTAAGCTCAGCGATAAGGGGCTGTTTGACGGGACGGCTTTTTCGTTTACGGAGCTGTTTGTATAAAGTTGTGCGAAGTTTATAAACTTCGCACAACTGTTATTTCCATTGCTCCTTCCAATCCGGAATAATTTCGCGCGCTTGAAAACGGATAATCTGTTGCTGATTTTACTAATCCGGCTTTAACAGGATTATTATGTATGTATTTCATTTTTTGAAATAAAAACTTATTTGAAAATATTTCAATAGGGTGATTATTTTGCTGCCAAACCTGATAATGTGAGTTACGTGAGTGTGTTGCGGCTTGTTGAGCAAATGCGTGTAAGATTTCATTAGCTTCCTGGCTCATTTCACTTTTCAACACGGCTATAATTTTTTTTGCAGTGAATTGCTTGAAACTACCAATTGTTTTACTGAGTGAATCGTTTTTGCTTTGCGCAATCAAGTGTAAATGATTAGGCATGATTACGAAGGACATTATGCTTAGACTTTTACTAGTCTGGCATTGATTCAGATTTTCAATAATAATATTTCGGAAATTTTCTGAATTAAAAAGATCTTTCCACTTCACAATTGTGAAAGTAAGATAATGAACACCTGCCTGATTATTTATTTGAAATTTATATCCCATTAAACAAATATATCAAATTATTTTTTCCATTTGTGGAATTTCAACCCCCTCGCATCCTATGCCCATTAAATCCGGAAAATCATGAAGACAATATTATTAAATCTGATCTGTTTCCTGTTTATTGGAAGCATTGCAGCTCAAGTGCCCATGCTGAAAGGGCGGGTGATTGACAAAGACTCGAAAGAGCCCATTCCTTTTGCAAATGTTTATTGGTGCGATGGAAAAACCGGGGCAGTTACCGATCTGGAAGGTGACTTTCTTGTTGCCGACACTGCTGGTTGTGATACGCTGATAATATCTACAATCGGATATTCAAAACAGCAATTGTATATAAAATCCGGAACAGCGAGTGTTACGATTGAACTATCGGCCAGTGAACTTCATTTGTCTGAAATGGTTGTAGAAGAATACGATGGGTTAATAATTTCAAGTGACTATGAATCCAGTGTTGTCTATGAAGTTGTGGACTACAAGCCATCCAGCGCAACACATGCAAAATCTGCCCGCATGGATAAAGGTGAGGGATATGCTGATTACGCTCCATCAGCAGGAGAGTCGGCTGGAAGCGATGTGCCGTCATCGGGAATTGCTGCCGGACAGCTGACCGCAGGTGAAGTAAATGACTTTACAAAATGGAAACTGTGGGAAGATATTAAAACTACCGATCTTGCGAGCTACAATACTCAATGGAAATTATATCCGGAAAACCGTTTTGTGGTACAGGTTTCCAATAAAAAGAAACTTCCGGTGCACAATGCAACTGCAGTGCTGATGGATGAATTGGGAAATGTTGTCTGGTCTGCAAGGACCGATAATACTGGCAAAGCCGAATTGTGGGCTGGCATGTTTGATGGAAAAGCGGAGAAAAAATATTCAATCAATGTCATTTACGACAACAAATCCTATCCGATAAAGAAAGCTGATTCCTTTCAAAACGGAATTAATTTTATTGAACTTCCGGTGAATTGCTCCGAAGAAAAAAATGTCGATCTCGCATTTATGATTGATGCCACGGGCTCGATGGGTGACGAGATTGCCTATCTGCAGGCCGAGTTGAGTAATGTTGTAGAACGCGTAAAAGACTCACTTCCGGGGCACAATGTTCGCCTGGCCATTGTATTTTATCGCGACCTCGGAGATGCATATGTTGTGATGAACAAGGATTTTACAAGCAATATTCCTGAAGCAATTTCCTACTTACGATCGAACGGAGCCGGCGGTGGTGGCGATTATCCGGAGGCTGTTGATTCCGCTTTGCATGTCAGTATAAATAATCTTTCGTGGAATGAAAATGCTGTGGCCAGAATTCTTTTTCCAGTGTTGGATGCACCACCACATGAAACACAAAAAGTTATTGCAAGCATGCAAAACTCCATTCCGCGCGCTGCTTCGAAAGGCATACGAATTTCTCCCCTGGCCTGCAGTGGTGTGAATAAAAGCACGGAATATTTATTGCGCTCGATGGCGCTTGCCACCAACGGTACCTATGTTTTTCTGACCGACCACAGCGGAATTGGGAATTCGCACATCGCGCCCACAACAGATGAATATAAAGTTGAAAAATTGAACGACGCTCTGGTTCGTATCATTGTTTCATTCAGCGAATCGCCTGAATGCGATAAACCGATTGTAGAAAACATCAATGAATCTGATACAGCGGTGATGACAATGCCTGCACCGAAAGACAGCACTCAGTCTATAGATACAACGACCGCGAGCAATAATGATTCGTTGAAAGTCGATACAATTCTTCCGCTGCAACCAGTGATCAGCTGGCGCTATTATCCCAATCCTACCGCGGGACCTGTAACTGTAGAGATTGTAAATCTGCCGGAGGTGAAAGAAGGTTTTCTTTATCTGACAGACCTTACCGGCAAGCTGCTGGCGCGATATGAAGTTAAGGAAAGCAATGTTGTTCAGATCGACATTAGCATGTATCCGACCGGGACGTATTATCTCACCTTCTTTTATGGCGAAGAACGCAAGCTATGCGCGCCGGTGGTGCTGATGCATTAAGAGGAAATTGCAATCCCTCGAAGGGTACAAAACCCTTCGAGGGATATTTATTCGCAATTGGTGCAAATATCTTTTCTTTTTCCCTGTAGGAAATCATTGCGGAACTGCATGAAATCATCATTTTTCCAGATGGCAGAAGCTGGTTGTTCAATGGCGTTTCCCATTTTGTATTTCGAGAATTTATCGTAGCAGCACGCAACTACATCGCCGTCGGAGTTAATGACTATTGTGTTCCAGAGCCGTTTGCAAAATGTCTTTTGTTTTGTGCGAAGCGCAATTTTCCCGTTTTCTTTTTTTGTGTAGCGCTGATATTTTTTGTCTGAAGGAAGATTTTCTGCGGCATTTTCCGCACTGTAGAATTGCGGCGACTTGAATGCAACTTTATCAGCTCCTAGATTCAGCGCTGTTTTCCGAAGATCATTTTTTTGATTTTCATTGTAGGAAAACACCAGCATCTGCACTTCGATAATTGGATATTTGTTATTTTTTCTTGCGTCATGCAAGAATGAAATAGAATTCAATACTTGCTGAAAGTTGCCTCCGGAGCGGTATTTGGAATATGTAGCTTCATCGGCTCCGTCGAGCGAAATAATAATTTTTGATGCTCCTGCCTCGCATAACTGTTTTGCCATGGTTTCATTCAGCGCCAGTGCATTGGTGCTGAGTACGACGAACATTCTGCGTTTGCGGGCCAGCTGAATTTTTTTTGAAATACTGCTGTCGAGCAAAGGTTCTCCCTGAAAATACAGATTGAGCCAGAATGTTTTTTTACTAAGACCGTCTAGAATTTTCGAGAAGTTTTCGTCGGAAAGAAAATTATTGTTTCTTGAAATCTCCTTCATTCCAACCGGACATTCGGGGCAGCTAAGCTGGCACACAGCTGAAGGTTCGATGGATGCAGCCCAGGGTTGATTGAGTAATATGGGTTTTCGTAATAGCCGGCCGGGAATTTCTGAAATGATGCTCAGGAAATAATTATGCAGTCTACCGAATGTCAAAGACCTTAATATGATTAATTTTTCATGCATCTGTTGGTGGTTCTGATCCTCTGGATTTGTGCAATTCCTTATTGAGATTTCCGGTTATGTTTTGCACAAAATCCCAGTGACTGAAAAATTCTATTGCAATGATACGGAGTAATGTATAGGTAGGAATGGCGACAATCATACCAACAGGACCTGCTATGGTGCCAGCCATCAGGATAATCACAAAAATTTCGATCGGATGGGCTTTTACACTTCGTGAAAAAATAAGCGGCTGCAGCACGAACTCATCAATAAGATTGGTTGATGCAAACACAATAAGCATTTTAATAACCAGAATTCCAGACTGATCTGCAAACAATTCAGGCGGAAGTGTTGTAATTCCGACAAGGCATCCAATAGCGGCTCCGATAATAGGCCCGAGGTAGGGGATTATATTGAATACGCCGGCAACAACGCCGATAAAAATGGCGTTTTCGAGACCGATGATATACATTCCAATAGAAATGAGCGAAATAACACAAATCAATTCTGTGAAAAGACCAATAAAATAGCGCGAAAGCATTTTCTTACTGTAGAAAAGAATGCGGGCTATTTCATCGTGTGAGTCGCGTGGAGTGAATGCTTTGAGACCTTTGTAAAACAACTGGTCGTCGCGCATGAAAAAGAACGAAAGAAATATGACTGAGAAAACGCCGATACTCAGGGTTCCGATCATTCCCAGGAGTGATCCTGCAAAGTCCTGAATATTGACCGACTCGAGAAATTCGTTCATATAGGCATTCAGGGAACTTTCAATGCTGCCATCGTCCGCGAGAAATCCGTATTTGCGCAGACCTTCCTCGAGGTCATTGATGGGGCCCTGCATACTTGTGAGGATGCCATTGATATCGACTTGTGAAAGATATTCGGCCTGATTGATAACAACGGGAATTATTAGCAGGACGAGAGAGACAAGAATGAAAAGAATGGCTAGCAGCGCGATAAGCGAACTTATTGCATGCGGAATTCTCAATTTGCGGAACCGCAGACTGTCAAGAAAACGAACAAGCGGATTTCCCATCAGCGAAATTATGAGACTCAGAAGAATATAGACCAGAATGTCTGAAAAAAAGTAGAATAGTACAAATATTACGATGAGAAAAGGAAGCCAAACATACCATTTCTTAAGCCAAGCCATAGGTGATTTTTTTTGTAAAGGTAGGGATAATCTGTGAAAACTGTTATTTTGTTTGTTTTGGCAGATGTGAAATATTTGAAATGTAATATATAGAATAACAGGTATATAGCATGCCCTGGAGGGTGGTTTTGACCGTTATGTCTGTAAAATAAATTTGTTAATTTTTTCGCTTTAGTGTTTTTGTCGAAAAAAACTTTTACATTTGTGTGTGTTTTGTTGAAAGTCGGGTCAAAAGTATTCTGGCGCAACAAAATGATATTTAACATTTTTCATTATGAACATTTACGTAGGAAACCTGAATTACAAAGTTAACGGAGATCGTCTGAAAACTGTATTCTCAGAATTCGGAGAAGTTGAATCTGCAGTTGTTATTACTGACAAATTCACCGGAAAAAGCAAAGGTTTTGGTTTTGTTACCATGACTAACGATGATGATGCAGAGCGCGCTATTGCTGAATTAAACGGCAAAGACGTTGACGGTCGTCAGATGGTTGTGAACCAGGCAAGACCAAGAGAAGAAAACCGCTAGTTTTCCCAAGAAAATTTGCTATTTAATACTGCCGGAGCAATCTGGCAGTATATTTCTTTTTTTATTCGTTTAATGCGGATGAAAGAGGATTTTATTGCATTTTATTTACGCTATCACCCAGCATTGTACTCGAAAATTCGCACAGGACTTGTAATGTTGTTGCCTGAATTATTGGCCAAAGGGATGAATAGTGGTTTTTAAGAGCGGATTCTTTTTCTTATACCGTGTTGATTTATATATTAGGCCAACAATGAACTTAGCTTCTACAAATCATTGCATGTGTTAACGGCATTATTGCCGTGTTGAAAATCAAGTTATTCATTTTTTTCAACGGCATAAACCAAATTTGAAATTCTAGTACGTCTTTGGACTAACTACAATTTCAATTTGGTATTAAAAGCGTGAATAGCATTACCTTTGCCTCGTGAAACTGAACGAAAGCATTTCCGGAATCATTGCACCAGTTGTTAGTACTGAAAGTTACCGCAGTCTATCAGACCGGATTCGTTCAGGTGAAAATGTTGTGATTGCACTGGAAGGTCTTGCTGGTTCTGCCCATGCAATGCTGATTTCGCTCACTGCATCCGAATCGGGCAATAGTCAAATGATTGTTGCTGCCAATCGCGAGGATGCCATGTCGCTTTATGACGACCTCGAAAATTTGCTGGCGGAAAAAAAATTGTTGCCGGGAGACAAGTCTGTAGTTTTTTTTCCGACGCTTTATCGGAAAGATCATGCACCGGCTGAAACCGATTCGCGTCATTTGCTGATGCGGGCCGAGGCCCTTCGGTCGTTGCACAGCAACAAAACGACCTGTCTGGTCACATGGCCTGCTGCTCTTTGCACCCGTGTTCCCAATGCTGGTTTTATGCTGCAAAATTCGCTGGTGCTCAATGCCGGTGAAAAAATCGATCTTGATTTTATCGAAGAAGTGCTCACTGGCTATGATTTCCGGTTGGTCGATTTTGTATGCGAACCGGGTGAGTTTGCGTTGCGAGGCGGAATCTGCGATGTGTACTCGTTTGCCGATGAAAACCCTTTCAGAATCACCTTTTCAGGTAATACAGCGGAAAGCATTCGCTCTTTTGATCCGGCTACGCAGCTGACAATTTCAAACCACACGACCATTCAGATTTTACCAGATTTGAGCCGGATGCAAAATGAGGATGACCTGGTGCCTGTTTTTGATCTGCTGCATGAAAACACCTGTGTGTGGATCAATGATCCTTCGGCTGCACAACGCTTCAGAGAAGAATGCCTGCGGCTGAAAAATACCAATCTGATTCCTTCAAAAAAAATTCTGGATCCTGATGTTTGGGATCGTTCGTTCTCGAAATTCCTGCAGGTGTACACTTGCCAGATCCCGCTTTCAGCAAAAGATACTGAAAGAATTGTTTTTTCTTTTTCACCTCAGCCTCCTGTCAATAGAAAATTTGACTGGTTTGTTGAGGAGGTTTTTTCTCGCTTATCTGCTGGCTGGTCAGTAAACATACTCGCGGAAAACGCGCAGCAGATCGATCGTCTGTTTGCAATTCTGAAAGATATTGAGTCGCAAAAACGCATAAGGATTACCGATAAAATCGGCATACTTAAGTTTTCTTTGGGCGAAGGATTTTCGGACAATCTCAGCAAAGTTGCGCTCTATACCGATCATCAGCTGTTCAATCGCTATCGCCGCAGTGGATTGCACGATCGGTTCAGCCGCCCGGAACGACTTTCGATCAATGAGCTTGTAAACCTGCAGCCAGGCGATTATGTTGTGCACATCAATCATGGAATCGGTCGCTATGCGGGTTTGGAAAAAGTGGAGGTGAATGGTCAAATCCAGGAAGCCATTCGGTTACTTTATAAAGATGATGATGAATTGCTGGTAAGCATTCATGCCTTACACCGGATTTCGAAATATGTTGGTAAAGATGGCTCTGCGCCTTCAATTGACAGAATTGGCGGGGCTTCATGGACCACCAGAAAAAACAAAGCGAAGAAAAAAGTAAAGGATATTGCGCGTGAGCTGATAAAGCTCTATGCCAAGCGCCGTGCGGCAAAGGGATATGCTTTTTCACCCGACACTTATCTGCAGCATGAACTTGAAGCTTCGTTTATTTATGAAGACACGCCCGATCAGGTGAAAGCTACGGAGGCCATCAAAGTGGATCTGGAAGCCGATTTTCCGATGGATCGCCTTATTTGCGGCGATGTTGGATTTGGTAAAACCGAGCTTGCAGTGCGGGCTGCATTCAAAGCCGTGGCTGACAGTAAGCAGGTGGCATTGCTTGTGCCGACGACTATACTTGCTTTTCAGCACTTTTGCACATTCAAAGACCGACTCGAAGAATTACCTGCGCGCGTTGAATACCTGAATCGTTTCCGTTCGGCAAAAGAACAAAAGGAAACCTTGCAAAAGCTGAAGGAAGGCCAGGTTGACATACTCATAGGCACGCATCGTATCCTCAGCAAAGATGTTGAATTTAAAAATCTCGGTTTGCTGATTATTGATGAGGAGCAGAAATTTGGCGTAGGTGCTAAAGAAAAACTTCGTAACCTGAAAGAGAATGTTGATACGCTAACGCTGACTGCGACTCCGATTCCGCGCACATTGCAATTTTCACTCATGGGCGCCCGTGACATGAGCGTGCTTCGAACCCCGCCTCCCAACCGCTATCCGGTGCAAACAGAGGTGTTGACTTTCGATCCGGAAGTAATTCGTGATGCAGTCAGATTTGAGATTCAGCGCGGTGGGCAGGTGTTTTTTGTCCACAACCGGATTCAAAATATTATGGATATCGCCAACCTTGTGCGAAGCTTAGTGCCCGAAGCCCGTGTGGATATTGGTCATGGTCAGATGCCCGGCGACGAAATGGAAAAGGTAATGCTGCGGTTTGTGGCCGGCGAAATCGATGTGTTTATTTCCACTACCATTGTCGAATCAGGGCTTGATGTGCCCAATGCCAATACAATGATTCTGAACGATGCACAGAATTTCGGCCTCAGCGATATGCATCAGCTGCGCGGGCGTGTAGGCCGTTCTAATCAAAAAGCTTTTTGCTATTTATTCACGCCGCCAGAAGTGATATTGAGCGATGAATCGCGCAAAAGACTCCGGGCCATAACTGAATTTTCAGATCTTGGATCTGGCTTCCAGATTGCAATGCGCGATCTTGATATCCGGGGCGCCGGCAATATTCTCGGTGCTGAACAAAGTGGCTTTATTTCAGAGATCGGCTATGAAATGTATCAGAAAATTCTCGATGAGGCCATTGCCGAACTGAAAGACGATGAAATTCCGGATGCTGAAGGCAAGGTTCAGAGCGGTCCTCGCAAATACGTGCACGATGTTGTAATCGAAACCGACGCGAGTATTCTTATTCCGGACAACTATGTACCGTCAGTCGCAGAGCGGCTTTTACTGTATAAAGAGCTTAATGAAATTGAAACGGAAGAGCAGTTGGAAACCTTTGTATTTATGCTCAACGATCGCTTTGGTAATGTTCCGCGTCCGACAGTCGAGCTTGTTGCAGCGGTGCGCCTGAAGTGGCTTGCAAAGAATATGGCCATCGAAAAACTGATTCTTAAAAACGGGTTGCTCACCCTTTATTTTATTTCAAAAAAAGAATCTCCATTTTTCAATTCCACTACTTTTCAAAACATCATCGATTTTACCGTAAAAAATCCGCGCCGCTGCCTGATGAAAGAACACAACGAGCGATTGGTTATGAAAGTGGATAAGATTGGTTCGGTTGCTGCGGCTATTGAAGTGATGGGAGAGATGATTCAGGGGTGATCTCTTTCCTGAAACTGAACACTGCGCTGGAATCGCGGTAGACAGTTGAGTTTTCCAATGTATATCTTTGCTCCAGCCATTCATATATTCCATTGTTTGGAAACAACGCTTTGGAATTGGCATCGACAAAAATTACATGGTCACTGATTGCATATTCTGCTGAAAGTTCAGTGGAGTCGGTCACAATAGAAACATCGATTTGCTGAAGTCTTTTTTCCAGATTATTATAATCTTTGAAGCAGTCGGGGCAATAATGCAGCGCAAATACCAATCTGTAAGAAAATGGACTGATAATAATTTTTGACCCGGGATTTTTAATTTCCGAAACGTTTGCGGCAATTTTATCTGAGTAACGATTATTATGCTCATTGGGGTTAAAAGTGGCCGCAAAACAGATAATCACCAGTGCGGATACAAACTGAAACGGCCATTTCTCAGTAAATAAATAATCTATGGAAATGGTCAGTACCAGGAAAAAAGCTGGTAAAACAATCAGCATGTATCGGTTGATGAAAACCGGAACAAAAAACGAAACCGTAAAAAGCAGGCAAAATGGGATAATGAACCATGCAGAAAGAACTACTGGCACGCGAATATGCGTTCTGTTCCGGAAACAGGTATAAATAAAATATGCCAATATGGAAAGAGAAAAGAAATAAATGAACGGTTTAAGAGAGGTAAGATGCCATAAAAAGGGAATGTCGAAGTAGATTGAATATGAGACAAGAAAGTAAACTGGAATGATAAGAAACAGTACTACATTTTTTAATACTCTGTTTTGGTCTTCATTTCTGACGAATTTCCATGTTGCAGTCCACAAAATAATCAGGCAAATAAGCATACAAAGCCGGTCATTGTTTGAGAAAACCTTTAGTACATAGAACATTGGTCCAAGGTTGTCTGCAGGCGGTACCCAGGTGCCACGAACAACTGAGTCAAATGCCCGGCTGTATAATACCGGGATGTTAGGCAAATATGCCAGTATTAGTGCGGCAACGATAACCAAGTATCTGATTATTGTCTTTTTAGTTACACTCTGCATTGATAATACTATTGTTCCCTGAAGCAGAATTATTAGTATTGCAAAGTAATGGGAGTAGGCCAATACAGTATAGATAAGAAAGAGAAAAATAAGATTTTTTATGGTGGTTTTATTGTCGAGAACCAAAAAGAAATAATAGAACGACATGGTTGTAAGCATCATGAATAGCGCATATACGCGCGCTTCATGGCTAAAGTACAGATGATTTGCAGAAAATGAAATCAGAAGAGTAGCAACCACTGCGGTTCTTGTATTGAGAAACCGCATGGCAATTCGGTACACAAACCATACGTTTATTACTGAAAACACAAGAGAAGGAAAACGGACCGAAAAGGCTGAAGAACCGGCGATCCTCATCCAAAAGTGCAGCATGATTTCATAGAACGGAGGATTGTTCCCTTCTCTCATTGCCTTGATTAGTTCACCGATGTTCATTTGGGCAAAGAACACAGAGTAAGGTTCATCTAAATCGAGCGGGTTTGAACCAAGAAACAGTGCGCGAATTACAAAGTTAAAAATCAGCAGCAGACTAATGAAAATGACATTCCTGTTTTTCTCAAGCTGTTGCAAAAGATTATTGAATGGATGTATTGAAGAGTTCATTGCTCCAGATAAAAACACAAATATACGGTAAATCTTCAACAGTTTTATTGACAGCTTCCGCTGCCAACACTTCGACGGATTTTATGCTGCTGTCTCCTTCGATACTTCGCAAGCTATTTCCTGAAATGCGCTATAGGAGCGAAACTCAGGATGACAGCAACTTTCGGGTCATTTTTATTCAATTGCAAAACGCGTTTTGCTTTTGCTCGCCGCGGCGAGTCTGAATGAAAGCGGTTTTAACGTGACAATGACAGAACTCAGTGTGGCAATCTATTTTTGTAATTCTGGTCATCAGCAAAAAATACAACCAGTAATCGTGATCGGTTTCGGTTTGTCTGATAAAGAATCTGGGTGAGTGCTGCGCGTTGGTATTAATAAGTTGTAATTTTTTCGTCAATTTCAAGTGCTTGCAGCAATAGGCAGTGACTATTTCAAGTTGTTTGATTTGCTCATAAAAATGTTTTAATCAGTCATTGCGTTATGCACTCTCATCAAACATAACTTCGTCTGAACTGTTTATTTTATGAGGCGGTTTTTCATTGGGCAATGTGAAATAAAACGAAGATCCTTTTCCTTCAACGCTTTCCACCCATATTTCGCCACCATTTTTCTCTAAAAATCCTTTTACCAGTATTAATCCAATACCAGCACCTTTATCCTTTTTTCTTGCTTCTGAGAGCTTTTTTAATTGTGGCGTAAAAAGTTTTTCCATGATTTCTTTCGACATTCCAACTCCGGTATCCTTAACTCTGACAATAATTTTATCGTCTTTGCATTTTGCAGAAATCTTTATTGACCCCCCTTTGCCAGTATGTTTTATTGCATTTGAAACAATATTCTGAATGATGGAAATCAACATTTTGCCATCTGCAAATACTGACGTGTTTTCTTCAATTTCATGATGAAGATTTATTGTGTTTATGGAAGCAGTTTCTTTTAAAGTGTCAAATACTTTATCGATGTATTCGGTTAGTTTTATTTGCGTTGGAGAAAACACGTCCGATGCGTATTTAATTCTTGCCCATTCAACCAAATAGTCCAACATTTCCAATTCATCCGTTGAAGATTTATAAAGCATTTCAAGCATTTCCTGCACAACATCGGGATTTAGTTTGCGGAAATTTTCCTTCAAATATTTTGCACTTCCAATAATGCCTGACAGTGGACTTCTTAAATCGTGCGAAAGAATTGCCAGAACGCTCTCTTTGTGAGTATTGAGTTCTTCCAATTCTTTCATGTATTTTTTTAAAGCATCTTCCGAATGTTTCCGCTCGGTTAAGTCTCGCAAAATTTTGACATACCCCAACATTTCTCCGTCTTTGCCGGTGAGCGGGAAAATCAAACCATACGCATAAAACAGACTCTGGTCTTTAGCAATGTGCCATCTGTTATCGGTTGCTCTTCCTTCTCTTAAAGCCGTTTCAATTTCTCTTTTCGGGACACCACTTTTTATATCTTCCGGAGTAAAAATTATATCGAAAGGTTCTCCAATAACTTCGTCCGTTTCGTAACCAAATATTTTTGCCGAGCCCGAACTCCAGCTATTAATGTTGAATTCATTATCTAATGTAAAAATTGAATAATCTTGTAAGCTGTCAATTACCTGGCTGTAGAACTCAGTAGTTGGCATATATTTATTTTTCAAAATTTTCGTATTGTCTTGTTTGTTTTCCATTGGATTTGTTTTAGTTGTAATGATGATCTGTCGTAGTATTGTTTCGCGCCACTGTCCACAACGTAATGCCGGCAATAGAAGTTGCCGGTTGCGGGTGTTTTCCCTTAAAGTTGCACAGAAGATTATTGGATGAAGAAGCGCTGAAGGTTGTGCGTAAAAAGCATGAAAAGAATGCTTTCAGGTAAACAAAGATACGTCATTTATTCTGTTCCGGTTGCTTTCTTGATTTTATGAGTGGGGAAGGGCTTTCAGAGGAGCAGCATGAAAACAAAACCTCTTCGCTGATATTTCCGACCTAAAAGTCATTAATTTTAGTGATTAGGGGTGGCGCCGTTTGCGCCGGAATTCGTTTATTCTTTTTATTTCAAGAGGGCTTTTAATTCTATTTGATAATCAAACTGTAAATCCTCATGCAAAGAATCTATGGTTTTTTTGATCGCTTCTATTTGACTTATGTAAATGTTTTTAAGCGCTGTGCTTTCTTCCATGAATGGGCTCAGTTTTTTTAGTTCGTTACAAAAGCACAGCAATAACTCCACCTCGGTTTCCTTCTTCTTTGAAAATTTAATATACTTCTTAACAGTGCGCAATGCTTTACGCACACTCTTCTTGATGAAATAATTATTTCGTTTGTTTACCAGCGTAAATAATTCCGCAATTTCTATTTTTACACTTTCTATGTAAGCCGGCTCATTGAATGCTTCATACAAAAGGTAAGTCAATAATTCTTTATTCTCTTTTTTGAACTTCGATAAATGTAAACACAGCTCCATCAATTCACTTTGTGAACGACTGCTTAATTCCTGTTTGAGTTCTTTTATAGAGGCCGCTTTCACAGAGGAAAATTTAATATTGGTTGAGTATTTTTTGATTGATGCTGGTAAAGGTTTGGCACTTCGTTCGGCTTGTCGGGGCGCCGCGTGTCAATTCGATTACAAATATAGCTTTTCTTAAATGGAGTTAATTCGAAAAAAAAGGGAGATGAAAATCTGGTTTCAGCTCCCTTTTTTGTGATTACCTTCGGCATTGCCTGCAACCCTGACAGCCCTTTCTATGCTTTTGGTGGTGTGCCTTCGCAATTAGAAATCACGGCATCAATTTGCACCAAGGCATCCATCGGGATGGCTGAAACGCCAATTATTGTTCTTGCAGGAAGATCGCTTTTGAAGAATGTCGTGTAAACTTCGTTTATAGCATCAATATCTGCCATGTTTTTAAGCTGAATGTTTATTTTGACAGCATCGTCCATATCATGGTCAACACTTTCCACAATTGCCCTGATGTTTTTCAGACATTGCTCAGCCTGCTCTTTTACGCCACCAGCCACAATTTTACCAGTTTTCGGGTCTAAAGGCAATTGACCTGAAATATGATTGTAATGAGAAAAAGCTACAGTGTGTGTGTATGGAACTTTTGGCGCATTTTCAGTGTTGTTTGCTTCGATAACCAGGAGTCTGGTGTCCTCCGGAAGTTGTGGTGGAGTGCCATCTCCGTGTGAAATTACGGTATCAATTTGCACCAAAGCATCCATCGGCAAAGCTGAAACGACAACGATAGATCGTGTGGGCACATAGTTTGGAAAAAAAGTTGCACAAACTTCGTTTACGGCTTCAATATCCGAGATGTTTTTCAGAAATATAGTTGTCTTGACTACATCGTCCATAACATGACCAATACTTTCTAAAATTGCTTTAATGTTGTTTAAGCACTGTGCAGTCTGCTCTTTCACACCACCGGTTACCATTGTGCCGGTCTTAGCATCGATGGGTAATTGAGCCGAAAGATTGTTGTAATGAGAAAAAGCTACCGTTTGTGTGTATAGACCTTTTGGCGCATTTTCAGTGTTTCTGGCCACTTTTATGAGATCGCAGGGTGCTTGTGGAGTCGTACCCTCGCCGTTTGAAATAAGTGCTTCAATTTGGACCAAAGCATCATTCATTGGTAAATCCGCAACCGCCACTGTTGTCCGTGTAGGAAGATAGCTTTGGAAAAATGTTGTGTAAACTTCGTTTACTGCCTCAACATCCGATATATTCTTAACGAATACCGTGATTTTTACAACATCGTCCATAACATGACCGATACTTTCTACAATTGCTTTAATGTTGTTTAAGCATTGCTTTGTTTGCTCTTTTACACCACCAGCTACAATTTTACCAGACTTCGGATCGATTGGTAATTGAGCTGAAATGTTGTTGTAATGCGAAAAAGCTACCGTTTGTGTGGAGAAAGCACTTTTTGGTGCGTTTTCCGTGTTTCTTGAATTTTTAATGATTTTGTCGCTCATGTTCATTGCTCCTTCTGGTTTTTTGTTACTGACACTTTTAATTTTTATGCTTTGAAAAGGGCTGGCGATATGACATAGCAATGGCTTACGGGCTACTTTTCTGTCGAGATACAACGAACCTGATGCGGGACAGAACACTCGCAAAACCACTAAAATCGCAATGTTTTATATCGCTTGAGTACACTCCGCAACAACAGCGCGCACCCGTCCCAAAGCAAATTGAAACATGCAAAAATACAAATTTATTTTCAGAAGAGGAGGATTTGTGGACTGGTGCGGGTTTTTGCGATGGTCAACTCCTGTGGGCTTAATGGAATGCTGACTGTTACACTCGATTGGCGGTAGTTTTTAATTCAATCATGGTAGTGGATATTTGTCACATGCCTTTTTCCAGGCAATATCATTATCCATTCCGCTATCTCTCAATTCTTTTGTAAAATCTGCCCTAATTGAAGAAAAATCGTCAAAAGGGTGCCTTATTAAAATGCTTTCATGATTCTTTTGTTCTCTTACTTTCCAGTCATTATTTATCAATCCTAAAAGTTCCTCTTGTTTTGAAAACATTAATCTTCTACAATCTTTATTTTTAACTCTATTTTCCAATTCATATTGAGTCGAGATATTAAATGTGACATCATTAAAAATCCAAAACATAAGTTCATCAATCTCGGTCGTAGTTTTCCTATCTAATTCCTGTCCACGCTCAATTATCAAATAATGCAATCCTCTTGAATCAGACTCGATATGTGGGTGAGCACCATCAACGGAATGTCCAAATGTCGGCAATAATTTTGGAGAAGCATTTATTATCTCCGCAATCTCTAATGTTTTATTCTTTATTTCTTTAAGTGTCATCAAAATCTACAGGCTAAAATATGTTTATTGTTTTTGTCATAGTATTCAGCTTTCCAATAGTGAGGGTCATTTAGTTCTCTATATTCAACAGATTCATTTTTATGTGTCAATATAAAAGGCTTTTTCAAAAAGATAATAATCGAATTTTCACATGGCCATCCATTTGAAGTCTCTAAAATTTCATTTCCCTTTTCCAATTCCCTATCTAAAATAGGTTTTAAAGAATCGCTCAGTTTTAATATGTCATTTTGGTTTATCATATGTGCGTCTTAAATTACCCATAACGGTTGACAATATGGCCAGTAAGGGATTGCGGGCTACTTCCTTGTCCGCCGTCAGGAACGTTTGAGCGGGCTACACCGCTAGAATACCCTCTGAAACCCTTATGGCATATACACTTTGTTTGCGGTTCGGGCATTAATTATTATATCTTGTGTCTTTTCCACGATTTGTAGTCCTTTTCAATGTTCAATGTCTTAAGTTTTTCCCACTCGTTAACTGCTTGTTGTCGTGTTGCACCTTTTTCGTTTGCCAAAAAGTCGGAAAGAAAGTTGATGTATCGACCAACTACAACCTTTTCAAACTTGTCTGTCTGGTTGAGTTTTACAAATTGGTTTACCAAGTCGCCATACGTAATTTTCACGCCGTTTGTAATCCGTTCGTCACGCCAACGATTTAGGCGATACCAAGCTCCGGACTTAATTGTCAGTTTGGGTGCAATTTTTTGTGATTCTGTTGTGATAAAATTTTTTGTCTGCTCGTTACTTGTGTAGTTGATAATTGGTAAACAAGTTGACAGCCCAATGTCAAGGTCTTTTTTTCCTGTCTTTACAATATTCTTCCTGTTTGACCTTTCAACTTTTCCTGTTCTGATAAATACTTTGATAAGTTGTTCAAGTTCGTCCTTACGCAATTTTGAACTGTTGGCAATACCAAGTTGCTTTGCAAATGCTTTTATTTCGTCAGCATACCAATAACCATTGTCAAATTCATTTTCGGTTATGTTTTTTGTCAGCCTATTTTTTATTGTCATTATTGCTTATTTCTTTGAATATAGGGAGTCTTTCGTTGCCTGACCCCTAACGTCTTAGCGTTTTATTCATCGTTCCCCCACAAAAATACAAAAAAATCATAATGAATAAAATTTTGTTGGCTGTTAACCGAAGCGACTCAGGAATGATGAATAATCCGCCAGCATGGCGGAGGACTAAGCCGCCTGCTATGGGAATATTCTGCTTTCAGTCTAATGTTGTGTGTTAAAATATTTTTATATCTTTGCAGTCCGAAAAATGGTCTCTTGGCCGAGTGGCTAGGCGCCGGTCTGCAAAACCGTTTACTCCGGTTCGAATCCGGAAGAGACCTCAGCATTAAGTCTCTGTTATGATACTTAATGTGGGGGAAATCAGACCTCCGCACTTCTGTGCGGAGGTTTTTTTATGGGCTTTTGGTTTTTGCCACTAAGGCACCACGTGTCACGTTTTGCGTGAAGGCACAAAATATTTCTTCCGCGAATTCCGCGAATCTGCGCGAAAAATTTCGCATCATTCAGCAGGTCTTATGCACGCGAATTCGAATCCGCCTTCACCTGCGGCGAAGACTGATTCAGGGGGTCGCGCAGAGCTCGCAAAGACGCAGAGAACGTTGCCACTAAGGCGCGACTGGTCACGTTTTACGTGAAGGCACAAAATATTTTCTCGTGACTTTGTGGCCTTGTGGCCAATCTTCCGCGAATCCGCCAGCAGTCGGACATGTGGCGCGAATCTGCGCGAAGAATTTTACATCCCTCAGCAGGTCTTATGCACGCTAATTCGAATCCGCCTTCACCTGCGGTGAAGACCGATTCAGTGGGTCGCGCAGAGCTCGCAAAGACGCAGAGAACGTTGCCTCTAAGGCGCGAAAGTGAATATTGAATAAGGAACAAGGATTTATAGAAGTATGAAGTAATTTCTACTTGAAATACCGTTCGATATTCTCACTTCCTTGTTCATGGTTCAGTGTTCTTGGGGTGCCGGGATCTCCGAGAAAACCTTCGAAGCTAATCCACTCTTTCTTCCGCGAATCCGCCAGCAGTCGGACATGTGGCGCGAATCTGCGCGAAAAATTTCGCATCCCTCAGCAGGTCTTATGCACGCTAATTCGAATCCGCCTTCACCTGCGGCGAAGTCTGATTCAGGGGATCGCGCAGAGACCGCAAAGACGCAGAGAAATTTGCCACTAGGGCGCGACTTGTCACGTTTTGCGTGAAGGCACAAATATTTTTCGTGACTTTGTGTTTTTGTGGCCAATTATTTTTACGCTTTCTTCAGCCATTTTTTGCCGGTGATTTCTATGGCAATGGCGCCAAGAGGTGCGGTGACAACAATGCTCAGCACTGCAACAGCCAGAATAATTTCGGCGCCAGCCGAGTGGGTGAGTGCCAGCGGAACCGCGCCAATGGCGGCTTGCACGGTGGCTTTTGGAATGTATGAAATCACAACAAAGCCCTTTTCGCGCCTGGTCAGATTGGTGCCGGTCAGACAGAGCCAGGTTGCTGCACTCCGCACCAACAGACCGCCTCCGATAATCACTAATCCGGTCAGTCCGATTTTTATTGCAATTTCAGGATTTACTTCGGCGCCGACGAGTACAAACAAAATCATTTCGGCGAGAATCCAAATCTTTGCGAGCTTCTGAGAAATTTCGTGTGCGTATTTTTCGCGTTTGTTCAGAATCAGGTAGCCAATGGTCATTACGGCCAGCAGAGCGGCAAACGGGACCCATGGCTCGATTTCCTTTTCGATTCTGAGGAAAATCACAGCCACCGCCATAATAAGCAGAACGCGGCGAGTCGCGCGGGGATTGAAGCGATCGAAAATTTTAATAAGTAAAAATCCGCTGATAATTCCGGCTGCAATTCCTGTCAACATTGAGATTGGAATACTTGCAATGGCTGTTGCTGTCATGGGATCGTCGCTGACCAGAAACACAACAAGTATGGAAAAAACAACCAGTACAAGAATATTATTCAAACTGCTGGCGGCAAGGACCATCGTTGGAATGTCCTTATCTGTTCCCCGTTTCTCATTTCTGAAGCGTATCATTAGCGGAACGACCGCAGCGGGCGACACTGCACTCAGAATAATCCCCAGCATCAGCCCTTCGTTCCACGACAATCCGGCATAGTAAACACATAGGGCTGCAGCAGCAAATGTTTCGAACAATGGTGGAAATATGGCCAGCAGGAGCGCCTGCCGCCCGACTTTTTTCAGGGTGTCTTTACGAAGTTCAAAGCCGGCTCTGAGCAGAATCACAATCAGTGCGGCCGAACGCAATTCGCCCGAAAGCGCTGTGAAAGACGGGTCGAGAATTTTCAAAACATAGGGCCCAAAAAGAAGCCCGATGAGCAAAAATCCAATCAGATCTGGAATCCGGATCAGCCTGCAGAGCCAGGAGGCGATCATTCCGGTGATAATAATTTCGGCAATGGAATTCAGCATAGAATTTTGGGTTATAAAAAAGACCTCTGCATTGTTATCTGCAGAGGTCATCAGCCTTTCGGCGGTTCAGGGCGAACCTCATCGCCCGAAAAATATTTAGCGTCGTTTATGCTTCTCCGGCAGGAGAGAACATCTGATAGGGAGGAACCTGCTCATGCTCGCTGATCTCACCGAAGGTTTTCTCATATTTTGAGACGTTTTCGTTGAGGGCTTTCAGCAGTCTTTTCGCATGATTGGGTGTCATAATAATGCGGGATTTCACCTTTGCTTTCGGCATTCCCGGCATGATACTCACGAAGTCAAGAATAAATTCAGCACTGGAGTGGGAGATGATGGCCAGATTGGCGTAACTGCCTTCCGCAACATCGGCTGTGAGTTCGATGTTCAATGAATTATCCTGTTTTTTCTTGTCATCCATATCAGACATTTTCAAGTGTTTCTTCTTTTGAAGCCAGGAGAGATTGATATTCTTCCATGGAGCCGACCACCAGGTCATCGTATTCGCGGAGACCGGTTCCGGCAGGAATCAGGTGACCAACGATAACGTTTTCTTTCAGTCCCATGAGTGTGTCGCGTTTGGCATTAACAGCAGCTTCGGTAAGAACCTTGGTTGTTTCCTGGAACGATGCAGCTGACAGGAGGCTTTCAGTTTGCAGAGCTGCGCGGGTGATTCCCTGCAGGATCTGGTTGGCTGTTGCCGGCTGTGCGTCACGGGCTTCGGCGAGGACTTTATCCTTACGCTTCAGCATGGAATTTTCATCGCGCATTTTGCGTGCAGAAACTATTGAACCGGTTTTCAGAACATCACTGTCTCCAGCTGATTCAATGTATTTCTTGTTGAAAACAGCATCGTTTTCCTCATGGAATTCGATCTTGTTAACGAGTTCGCCTTCAAGGAAACGAGTGTCACCCGGATCAATGATTTCAACTTTACGCATCATCTGACGAACAATAGTTTCGAAATGTTTGTCATTAATCTTCACACCTTGCAGACGATACACTTCCTGAATTTCATTCACCAGATATTCCTGAACCTTTGTGGGTCCTTTGATGGAAAGAATGTCACCCGGAGAGATGGCGCCGTCTGACAGCGGTGTTCCGGCTTTGATAAAGTCGTTTTCCTGAGCCAGAATTTGTTTGGTAGTATTAATAAGGTAATGTTTTTCTTCACCTGATTTTGAAGTGATGATAATTTCCTTATTGCCACGTTTAAGTTTTGATCCAAAGCTTACAATACCATCAATTTCAGCAACTACAGCGGGATCTGACGGGTTACGTGCTTCGAAAAGCTCTGTGACACGCGGCAGACCACCAGTGATATCACCAGCCTTTCCGAGTGTTCTCGGAATCTTGGCAATTACGTCACCGGCATTCACTTTTGTTCCTTCTTCGATGGTGATATGAGCACCTACCGGTAAATCGTAGCGTTTGAGCTCTTCTTTTGTCGAAGAAACCAGTTTGATGGCCGGTGTTCTTGCTTTCTGACGGCTTTCGATGATAACTTTATCATGGAATCCAGTCTGCTCATCCGATTCTTCGCGGAAAGTGATATTTTCAAGTACGTCTTCGAAAGTAATTTTGCCGGAAACTTCGGAAAGGATAACGGCATTGTATGGATCCCATTCGCAAATGAGCGTACCCTTGGCGAGTTCCAGCCCGTTTTCGACAAACAACTGTGAACCGTAAGGAATATTGGCACTCTGAAGAATGGCCTGTGTTTTAGGATGACGAATACGCATTTCAGCTGAACGACCCATTACCACTTTGACAATTTTACCATCGTCGGTTTTGGTATCAATGCAGCGAAGCTCATCGATTTCGAGCATACCATCATACTTTGCTTCCAGTTTCGATGAAATGGACACGTTAGACGCGGCACCCCCGATGTGGAATGTACGAAGAGTAAGCTGAGTTCCCGGCTCACCGATTGACTGCGCGGCAATAACCCCAACAGCCTCTCCTTTTTGAACCATGTGACCAGTCGCAAGATTACGTCCGTAACATTTGGCGCAAACTCCGCGTTTTGCTTCGCAGGTTAGAACCGAACGGATTTCAACTTCCTCTATATTAGCGTTTTCTATTGCTTTTGCAGATTCTTCGGTAATTTCTTCACCCTCTTCAATAATAAGTTCTCCCGTATTAGGATTGAAAATATCATGCAGGGTAACACGACCAAGAATTCTGTCAAAGAGACTTTCAACGATTTCTTCGTTTTTCTTCAGGGCTGTAACTGTCAGTCCGCGTAATGTTCCGCAATCAGGATCATTAATGATTACATCCTGAGCAACATCAACCAGACGACGGGTAAGATAACCGGCATCAGCTGTTTTCAGAGCGGTATCGGCGAGACCTTTACGAGCACCGTGTGTTGAAATGAAATACTCAAGAACGGACAGACCTTCCTTGAAGTTAGAAAGAATCGGGTTTTCAATGATTTCACCACCGGCAGCACCTGCTTTTTGTGGTTTTGCCATCAGACCACGCATTCCGGAGAGCTGACGAATCTGCTCTTTCGAACCACGGGCACCTGAATCAAGCATCATATATACCGAATTGAAGCCGTCGCGGTCTTTCGCCAGTTTGTCGATAAGAACTTTTGTCAGCTTGGAATTGGTATGGGTCCAGATGTCGATAATCTGGTTGTATCGCTCATTGTTGGTGATGAAACCCATATTGTAGTTGCCCATCACTTCATCCACCTGAGTTTTGGCGTCGTTGATGAATATTTCTTTCTCTACGGGTACAATGATGTCACCAAGGTTGAAAGACAATCCACCTTTGAAGGCCATCTGGAATCCCAGCGATTTGATGTCGTCCAGGAATTTCGCAGCTAAAACATTGTTGGTGTTTTTGAGAACATCGCCGATAATATCACGCAGCGCTTTTTTTGTCAGAAGCGTATTGATGAATCCGATTGATACAGGAACCACGCGATTGAAAAGAATACGTCCAACGGTAGTTTCAACAATGCTGGTGTTGCCATCGTTGTCGGTCAGACGAACCTTGATCATTGCATGCAAATCAGCTTTCTGCTCGTTGTAAGCAATAATAACTTCTTCCGGAGAATAGAAAGTGATTCCTTCGCCTTTGACAAAATGTTCTTTCGAACTTTTACGGCCTTTGGTCATGTAATAAAGACCAAGAACCATATCCTGTGAAGGAACTGCGATAGGTGCACCGTTGGCAGGGTTGAGGATGTTATGAGGAGACAGCATCAGAAGCTGTGCTTCGAGAATGGCCTCATTGCTCAGCGGAACGTGAACAGCCATCTGGTCACCGTCGAAGTCGGCATTGAAAGCGGTACAAACTAGCGGATGAAGCTGAATGGCCTTGCCTTCGATAAGTTTTGGCTGAAATGCCTGAATACCAAGTCGGTGCAAGGTAGGAGCACGGTTAAGCATAACCGGATGTCCTTTCAGTACGTTTTCAAGAATATCCCAAACAACGGGGTCTTTGCGGTCAACAATTTTCTTTGCAGATTTAACTGTTTTAACGATACCACGCTCCAGCATTTTGCGGATAATAAATGGCTTGAAGAGTTCAGATGCCATTTCTTTCGGAAGTCCGCACTCACTCAATTTGAGCTCGGGACCTACCACAATAACCGAACGACCTGAATAGTCAACACGTTTACCGAGGAGGTTCTGACGGAATCGTCCCTGTTTACCTTTAAGACTGTCGGAGAGTGATTTCAGTGCGCGGTTTGATTCAGTTTTAACGGCATTTACCTTGCGGCTGTTGTCGAAAAGTGAATCAACTGCTTCCTGCAGCATACGTTTTTCATTCCTGAGAATGACATCCGGAGCCTTGATTTCGATCAGTCTTTTCAGTCGGTTGTTACGAATAATCACACGACGATAAAGATCGTTGAGGTCGGAAGATGCAAATCGTCCACCATCGAGGGGAACCAAAGGACGAAGTTCGGGCGGAATAACCGGAACAACTTTAATGATCATCCATTCGGGTCGGTTCTCAATTCGTTTGTTTCCATCGCGGAATGATTCAACCACCTGCAGACGTTTCAGAATGTCAGTCTTACGTTGCTGCGAAGTTTCGTTATTGGCTCTGCTGCGCAGGGATGGTGAAAGTTCATCCAGATCAATTTTGGAAAGCAAATCGAATAAAGCTTCACCGCCCATTTTGGCGATAAATTTATTCGGATCGTTGTCATCAAGCATTTGATTTTCGCGAGGCAGTGTTTCCATGATCTGGAAAAACTCCTCTTCGGTCAGAAAATCATTCTGTTTGAATCCATCAGCAGCTTTAATGCCGGGATTAACGATCACATATTTCTCGTAATAAATGATTTGCTCGAGTTTTTTCGAAGGCAAACCAAGCAACAAACCGATTTTATTTGGAAGCGAACGGAAAAACCAGATGTGAGCAACGGGAACAGTCAGTTGAATGTGACCCATTCGTTCGCGTCTTACTTTTTTCTCGGTAACTTCAACACCGCAGCGGTCACAAACAATACCCTTGTAACGGATACGTTTGTATTTTCCGCAATGGCATTCGTAATCCTTCACAGGACCAAAAATACGCTCGCAGAATAATCCTTCGCGTTCGGGTTTATATGTCCTGTAGTTTACGGTTTCGGGCTTTGTCACTTCGCCATATGACATCTCAAGAATTTTTTCAGGAGATGCGAGGCTTATAATGATGCTCGAAAAGTTGCTTTTGGGTGCGTTTTCTCTTCTAAATGCCATATAGTGACTTTTAAAAAGTTCTGATGAGTATATTATTCAAATGTAACGTTGAGTCCAAGACCCTTTAGTTCATGTACAAGTACGTTGAACGATTCAGGGATGCCTGGTTTCGGCATGGGTTCGCCTTTGACAATGGCTTCATACGCCTTGGCCCTACCCATAACGTCATCAGACTTGATGGTAAGCACTTCTCGCAGAATGTGAGCTGCGCCGAATGCTTCGAGAGCCCAGACTTCCATTTCACCAAAACGCTGACCGCCAAACTGGGCTTTACCGCCAAGAGGCTGCTGCGTGATGAGTGAATATGGTCCGATGGAACGAGCATGCATCTTATCATCAACAAGGTGGTGAAGTTTCAGCATATAGATAACACCAACCGTTGCTGGCTGATCAAACTGAACACCGGTTCCTCCGTCACGTAGATAAGTCTTGCCATTTTTCGGCAAACCTGCTTTCTCGAGGTAATCATTGATTTGTACAACCGATGCTCCGTCGAAAATTGGCGTGGCGAATTTTGTCCCCAGTTTCAAACCTGCCCATGCAAGAATGGTTTCGTAAATCTGTCCAAGGTTCATACGACTAGGCACACCAAGTGGATTCAATACGATGTCAACTGGTGATCCATCTTCGAGGTATGGCATGTCCTCGTCACGGACGATTCGTGCTACAATACCCTTGTTTCCATGTCGGCCGGCCATTTTATCCCCTACGCGAAGCTTACGTTTTTTAGCAATGTAAACTTTCGCCAGCTGCACAATACCTGTCGGTAATTCATCACCAACCTGGGTGACAAATTTTTTGCGCTGGTAAATTCCAAGGACTTCCTTGTATTTGATTTCAAAGTTGTGCAGCAAGCGCTGAACCAGCTCATTCACCTTAGCCTCTTTTGTCCAGTTTGTCGGAATAATATTGATGAAATCAACATTACTTAGAGCTTTGGCTGTGAACTTTGTTCCTTTTGTTATGACTTCCTGTCTCAGGTTGTTGGTAACTCCCTGGCAAACCTGTCCATCAGTAACAGTAAGCAATTTTTCGATCAGGCGTTTGCGTATTTCAGCTACCTGACTTTCGAATTCACCTTCAAGCGTATCAAGGGTTGATTTCTCCTTGGTTTTTGCCTTCTTGTCCTTGATGGAACGGCTGAACAATTTCTTGTCAATAACAACACCGCTCACACCGGGAGGTGCTTTCAGAGATGCATCCTTGACATCACCGGCTTTGTCGCCGAAAATGGCACGGAGTAGTTTCTCCTCAGGAGTCGGGTCAGTTTCACCTTTTGGTGTAATTTTCCCGATCAGAATATCACCTTCTTTCACCTCGGCTCCGACACGGATCAGACCGCTTGAATCAAGGTTTCGGATGGCTTCAAGACTAACGTTTGGAATATCGCTGGTAAGTTCTTCAATACCTCGTTTGGTATCGCGGACTTCCATGATAAATTCTTCGATGTGAATGGAGGTGAATACATCTTCGCGCACAACGCGCTCTGAGATTACGATGGCATCCTCAAAGTTATAACCTTTCCAGGGCATAAATGCCACCAGCAGGTTGCGACCAAGGGCCAGCTCTCCATTATCGGTTGCATAACCCTCGCAGAGCACCTGTCCTTTGTGTACCTTCTGCCCTTTTTTCACAATGGGCTTCAGGTTAATGGTAGTGCTTTGATTGGTTTTTGCAAATTTGGTCAGGTGATAGGTCTTAATATCATCTTCAAACGAAACGAGTTTTTCAGTATCGTTTCTGTGATAGCGGATGGTAATCTGACGGGCGTCAACTTTTTCTACAACGCCGTCACCATCAGCGTTCATCAGAACGCGGCTATCCTGAGCCACTTTGCCTTCGAGACCGGTTGCAACAATAGGTGCTTCGGGGCAGAGGAGCGGAACAGCCTGACGCATCATGTTTGAACCCATGAGGGCGCGGTTGGCATCATCGTGCTCCAGGAACGGGATGAGCGAAGCCGCAATCGATGCAATCTGATTGGGAGCAACATCCATCATGTCCAGATTTGTTCTGTCAACAATCGGGTAATCGGCAAGGTGACGGGCTTTGATCTTTTCTTCAGTGAAATGACCTTTTTCGTCAACCGGTGTACTGGCCTGTGCAATGATTTTTTCCTCTTCGTCTTCAGCCGAAAGATAAACAGGAATTGATTTCATATCAACAATCCCTTTTGTTACCTTGCGGTAAGGAGTTTCGATGAAACCAAGCTGGTTGATTTTGGCGTAAACGCAGAGTGAAGAAATAAGACCGATATTCGGACCTTCAGGTGTTTCAATGGTGCAGAGTCGTCCATAATGTGTATAGTGAACGTCACGAACCTCGAAACCTGCACGCTCACGGGAAAGACCGCCTGGCCCCAGCGCCGAAATACGGCGTTTGTGCGTTAGCTCCGAAAGCGGATTGGTCTGATCCATGAATTGAGACAGCTGATTGGTTCCAAAGAATGAATTGATCACAGAAGACAAAGTCTTGGCATTGATCAGGTCAATCGGTTTGAAAACTTCATTGTCGCGGACGTTCATACGTTCGCGGATTGTACGGGCCATACGTGCAAGTCCGACTCCAAACTGAGCATATAATTGCTCACCTACAGTACGGACGCGACGATTGGAAAGGTGATCGATATCATCAACATCAGCTTTGCTGTTGATGAGTTCAACCAGATATTTAATAATGTCGATGATATCATCCTTGGTTAGGATGCGATCTTCTTTATTCTTATGACCAAGTTTACGGTTAATGCGGTACCGGCCTACTTCTCCAAGGTCATATCGCTTGTCGGAGAAGAATAGCTTATCAATGATTCCACGGGCGGTTTCCTCATCGGGCGGTTCAGCATTACGAAGCTGACGGTAAATATATTCAACAGCTTCTTTTGCATTGTTGGCTGTGTCTTTCTGCAGAGTGTTGAAAATAACACTATAGTCAGCATTAGCAGCGTCTTCTTTGTGCAGCAGAATGGTTTTGACACCGCTGTTTGCAATGATATCGATGTGTTTTTCTTCAATAACGGTTTCGCGTTCCAGAATCACTTCTGTACGTTCCATTGAAACAACTTCACCAGTATCTTCGTCAACAAAGTCCTCGACCCATGCTTTAACAACTCTGGCAGCCAGTCGGCGGCCAACTTCTTTTTTCAGACCAACTTTTGAAACTTTAATTTCTTCGGCCAGGTCGAAAAGTTCGAGAATTTGTTTGTCGCTTTCCCAGCCAATGGCCCGGAGAAGAGTCGTGACAGGTAATTTTTTCTTACGGTCGATATACGCGTACATCACATTATGGATGTCGGTAGCAAACTCCATCCACGATCCTTTGAACGGGATAATACGGGCGGAGTAAAGAATCGATCCGTTGGGATGGCGGCTGGATCCGAAGAATACACCAGGGCTGCGGTGCAGCTGGGATACAACAACGCGCTCAGCACCATTAATTACAAAGGTGCCTTTGTCGGTCATATACGGGATCATGCCTAAATAAACGTCCTGAGTGATGGTTTCAAAATCCTCATGCTCAGGATCCGTACAGTACAACTTCAGCTTGGCTTTCAGTGGCACACTGTGCGTCAGACCTCGCTCAATGCACTCGTCAATCGAGTAGCGTGGCGGGTCAATATAATAATCAAGAAATTCCAGAACAAAATTGTTCCGGGTATCGGAAATGGGAAAGTTTTCGGCGAAGACCTTGTATAACCCTTCATTCTTTCTGTTATCAGGTGTTGTTTCCAACTGGAAAAAGTCCTGGAAGGACTTGACCTGGATTTCAAGAAAATCAGGATAATCGGGTTGAGAGGTTGACGCGAAAGTGACTCTCTGGTTTTTGGGATTTGTTGTCAATTCAGTACGGTTTTATGTTGATCGACAATTAAAAATATTAAATGGTTAAGACCTCTGACAAATGAAAGAGGTCTTAACCAGGCAAAGCAGGCGAGAAGTTATTTGAGTTCAACTTCTGCTCCGGCTTCTTCAAGTGCTTTTTTCAGAGCTTCGGCTTCGTCTTTACCAATTTTTTCCTTGATGGCCTTTGGAGCTGCGTCAACAAGTTCCTTGGCTTCTTTGAGACCGAGGCTGGTAAGCTCTTTCACGAGTTTTACAACTGCGAGTTTAGCTTGACCGGCACTTTTCAGTATCACATCAAATTCGCTCTTTTCTTCAGCAACTGCATCAGCGGGACCGGCGGCGGCAACTACAGTAGCTGCTGCGGGCTCGATGCCATGATCGTCTTTCAGTATTTGGAGAAGTTCTGTTACTTCTTTTACAGTCAGGTTAACTAACTGATCAGCAAAAACTTTTAAATCTGCCATTTTTTATTTCCTTTTTTTACGGTTAAACATTTAATTACGCGGCATCTTTGTCCGCAATGGTTTTCAGAGCGCCAGCTACCTTGATAGCAGGTGATTTGAGGGCAAGAACTACATCGGCAATAAGCTCATGACGTGTTTTGATTCCAGCGAGGAATCCGAGCTGATCATCACCAATGATGGTCATTTCCATCACATAGGCTCCTTTTAGCACTGGCATCTTGGCTTTCTTGCGAAATTCCTGGATCAGCGCTGCAGGTGCTTTGGGCACATCTGACAACATCACAGCGGAAGAGCCTTTTAATACCGGGAGGAGTTCTGAAAAATCCTTTCCGGAATTTTCAAGAGCCTTTTTCAGTAAGGTGTTTTTCACCATCTGCAGCTGAATGTTGCGTTTGAAACACATTCTGCGGAGTGTTGAGGTCTGTTCTGCATTAAGGCCTAAAATATCGGCTATATACACAACCTCAAACTTCTTCAGTGTTTCAGTCAGCTCAGCTACAATTAGGTTTTTGTCTTCCTTTGTTTTCATAAGTTGAACTTTCTGTTAGGGTTTAGTTGGAGACACTTTTAACATCAATGTGTATCCCCGGACTCATTGTGCTCGATAAAAACACACTCTTCACGTAGGTTCCCTTGGTTGTTGTAGGCTTCAGTTTGATAATTGTTGACAGGATTTCACGGGCATTATCTTCGAGCTTATCAACGCTGAATGAAGATTTACCTACTGAAGAATGGATAATTCCATACTTGTCAACTTTAAAATCAATTTTACCAGCTTTAACATCGGCAATTGCTTTACCGACTTCCATGGTCACCGTCCCGGTTTTGGGGTTGGGCATAAGGCCACGGGGGCCGAGGATCTTACCCAGCGCACCAACCTTGGGCATTACATTAGGAGTTGTTATTACAACATCCACGTCGGTCCAGCCACCTTTGATTTTGGCGATATAATCGTCAAGACCAACGTGATCGGCACCGGCAGCTTTGGCTTCTTCTTCCTTTTCAGGACCGCAGAGAACCAAAACCCGGACTGTTTTACCCGTACCATGAGGAAGCGTCACAGTGCCGCGAACCATTTGATTCGCTTTTCGGGGGTCAACGCCCAGTCGGACATCGAGGTCAACCGATGAATCGAATTTTGTGTAGGAAAGCTCCTTCACAAGCTTCAATGCGTCAGTCAACGTATATTGAGCAGCTTTGTCGAATTTGCTTAAGGCTTCTTTTCTTTTCTTGGAAATTCTCGCCATGTCAGTTCTTTTTTTTATTATGCATTAGTTTCGAAAGGGGCAGTGCCGGTAACTTTGATACCCATACTCCGGGCTGTTCCTGCTACCATGCGCATAGCTGATTCAACTGTGAAACAGTTAAGGTCAACCATTTTTGCATCAGCAATAGCTTGAATCTCTTCCCAGGTTATCGATGCCACCTTGTCGCGATTAGGCTCGCCTGATCCTTTTTGGATTTTGGCCTTTTCCAGAAGCTGTACAGCTACCGGAGGAGTCTTAACGATAAAGTCAAATGACTTGTCTTTGTAAACCGTAATAATGCAGGGGAGCAACTTGCCGGCCTGCTCCTGCGTACGTGCGTTAAACTGCTTGCAGAACTCCATGATGTTCACGCCCTTGGAACCCAATGCAGGTCCTACGGGTGGTGAAGGATTGGCGGCTCCTCCTTTAATTTGCAGCTTAATTAATCCAGCAACTTCTTTTGCCATGAGATTTGTCTTTTTACTCGTTTATTATTCTTTTTCAACCTGCATAAAACTCAACTCGAGCGGAGTTTTTCTGCCAAATATTTTTACCATGACCTTGAGCTTTTTACGCTCTTCGTTCACTTCTTCTATGACACCGGAGAAGCTGTTGAACGGGCCGTCTATTACGCGCACAGATTCACCAACCAGAAATGTTTCGTACATCTCTTCTCCTTTGTCGGCCAGTTCGTCCACTTTGCCCAAAATGCGGTTAACCTCATTCTGACGCATTGGGATGGCTTCACCCTTGCTTCCGAGGAAGCCGAGTACGCCCGGCACACTCTTTATAATGTGTTCAATTTCACTGTCAAGAACAGCTTCAACAAGTATGTACCCGGGAAAGAAATTTCTTTCCTTGGTCACTTTTTTGCCTTTGCGGATCTGGAATACTTTTTCCATAGGTATTAATACCTGTGACACAGCATCTTGAAAACCAAGGCGGGCAATTTCATTATCAATGTATTGCTTCACCTTCTTTTCGCTTCCGCTGACCGCACGGACTACATACCATTTCTTTGATTCTTCGCTGCTCATGGTTGTTGTTTACTAAAAAAGTCCGTAAACCAGTTTCAGAAGGTTCTCAAAAGAAAGGTCAATCACAAGCACCACACCTGCAATGATAAGAGAGGCGATGGAAACGACGATGGCGCTTTCAGTCAGCTCAGGCCATGTGGGCCAGCTCACCTTGTTCAGCATCTCTTCCTTAACTTCTCTGAGGTTATTTAATAACTTTCTCATCTTTTGATTTTTCTAGCCTTGTGTGCACGGGTGGTAGGAGTCGAACCCACAGCCTACGGTTTTGGAGACCGCCACTCTACCAATTGAGCTACACCCGTGTGTGAAAAGTATTCACTTATATTTCAAAGCGAATACTCTTCACTAAAGGTTGTTTATTAGTCCAGAATTTCAGTTACCTGACCTGCACCAACCGTACGACCGCCTTCACGGATAGCGAAACGGAGGTTCTGATTCATTGCAATCTCGGTGATGAGATTAACAGTGATAGAGAGGTTGTCGCCAGGCATAACCATTTCAACACCGTCCGGAAGTACAACTTCGCCGGTTACGTCAGTGGTGCGGAAATAGAATTGAGGACGATATTTGTTGTGGAACGGAGTGTGACGTCCGCCTTCTTCTTTCTTCAGAATCACAACCTCAGCTTTGAAAACTTTGTGAGGTTTGATTGAACCCGGTTTCGCGATAACCATACCACGACGGATTTCGTTTTTGTCGATTCCGCGGAGGAGAAGACCTACGTTGTCGCCAGCTTCGCCACGATCAAGGATCTTGCGGAACATTTCAACACCGGTTACAACTGATTTCAGTTTTTCTGCACCGAGGCCAAGAATATCAACTGATTCACCAGAATTGATAACGCCTGTTTCAATACGACCGGTAGCAACTGTACCACGGCCAGTGATTGAGAACACGTCTTCAATTGGCATCAGGAATTCTTTTTCCATTGCACGTACAGGAATTGGAATGAAGCTGTCAACAGCTGCCATTAATTCCATAATTTTCTCAACCCAAACTGGTTCTTTATTGAGACCACCAAGAGCTGAACCACGGATAATCGGGGTGTTGTCACCATCGAAACCGTAGAAACTCAGAAGATCACGGATATCCATTTCAACGAGGTCGAGAAGTTCTTCATCATCAACAAGGTCAACCTTGTTCATGAAAACAACTATTTTAGGAACACCTACCTGGCGGGCCAGAAGGATATGTTCACGAGTTTGCGGCATAGGGCCGTCAGTTGCGGCAACAACCAAAATAGCACCGTCCATCTGAGCAGCACCGGTAACCATGTTCTTTACGTAGTCAGCGTGACCAGGACAGTCAACGTGAGCGTAATGACGGTTTTCGGTCGCATACTCAACGTGTGCGGTGTTGATGGTAATACCACGTTCTTTTTCTTCAGGAGCGTTGTCGATTGAATCGAATGACCTGAATTCTGCGAAACCCTTATCTGCAAGATTAAGAGTGATAGCGGCGGTTAACGTCGTTTTACCATGGTCAACGTGGCCGATGGTACCGATGTTAACGTGCGGCTTACTGCGATCGAATTTTTCTTTTGCCATGCTGTTTGTCTGTTTATTGTTACTGTTTGTTTTAAATACCGAAAGAGCCTTTGGGGAGAGTTGAACTCCCGACCCCTTCCTTACCAAGGAAGTGCTCTACCCCTGAGCTACAAAGGCATTCTTCGAGCGGAAGACGGGGCTCGAACCCGCCACCTAAAGCTTGGAAGGCTTTCGCTCTACCAAATGAGCTACTTCCGCTTAAAATTTTGTGGGGAGAGAAGGATTCGAACCTCCGAAGGTTGCCCAACAGATTTACAGTCTGCCCCGTTTAGCCACTCTGGAATCTCCCCATTATTTTGCATTTTCCAAAAAAGAGCCGATGAAGGGACTCGAACCCCCGACAGGCGGTTTACAAAACCGCTACTCTACCAACTGAGTTACATCGGCACTGGAAAATATTGAAACACAATGATAAACAACGATCCCTTTTATTTGAATACTCTTATAAAAAAAGCAGTCCCTTAAATTGGGACTGCAAAAGTACAAAGATTTTTTAAAACACCAAACAATTTTGAAAAATTATTTTTTAAGGGTGAATTTTGTCCTTATGTTTGAGCAATTGCTTTTTAATTGCATCGAGCGCTGAGTCTGTCGCTTCCTCAAATGTCTTACACTGTTTTTTTGCAAATAAATCATTGCCTGGAATATTTAGCCTGATTTCGGCGATTTTATTTTCCTGATTTTCCGAATTATCCAGTCGCAGTATAACTTCCCCGCTAATCAAATTGTCGTAATTAGTGGCAAGTTTTGTAATTTTTTCCTGGATAAAGTCCTCAAGGCTTTTGTCAGCTTTGAATTTTACTGAACTGATGCTGATTTTCATAATTTTTCCTCCTTTGTTTTAGGATTTAGGGTGAGACTTGTGGTAGATTTCCTTTAGTTGCTTAATATTTGTGTGCGTGTAAATTTGTGTTGCCGCCAGGTTGGCATGTCCCAGCAATTCCTTGATCGAATTCAGGTCGGCTCCGTTTTGCAGCAAATGAGTGGCAAAGGTATGCCTCATCACATGGGGGCTCTTTTTACTGAGCGATGAAACACTGTCAAGGTAGCCGTGAATTGTGCGGTACACGAATTTTGGATAGAGTTTTTTGCCTGTGTTGGTGAGAAAATAATTCGGATCTGTTTCAAGATCGTCGAACCATGTTTCCTTAAGCTCGTCGTGGGCTTTCATCCGGGTAAGCAATTGCTCACTAAACGGCACTATCCGTTCTTTATTTCTTTTGCCGAGAATTTTAATAGTGCATTTGCTGTAATCGATGTCGCTTATTTTTATTCCAATCAGTTCACTCAGTCGCATTCCGGTTGCATAGAAAAATTCAAACATCAGATGATTGCGCACAGAGGGATAGTCGTTATCGTTTTCGCCGGAGTGAATGATCGTGCTTACTGATTTTTCATCAGCAAATACCGGCAAGCGCCCGGGCAATTTGGGCAGCGGAATATTTCGGGTCGGGTTGGTTTCGGTCAATCCTATATATATAAGGTACCGATAAAATGAAGACACTGCTGTTTTTTTTCTTCGCAGACTGCGTGGATTGTAATCATGAGCTGCCATATCGGCAAGCCATGAACGGACTACAGAAGGTGTACACTTTTCAAAGGCTAAACCTTGATAGTTTTCGTCCAGATATTTCCTGAACGAGTCAAGGTCGGTGCGGTAAGAAATGGCAGTGTGTACAGAGAATCTTTTTTCCTTGGTGAGGTATGTGATGAACCGTTCAATCATAAAAAAATCCCACTAACCGGTGATTAATGGGATAAAGATAGTAATTTATTACTCAAAAGTCAAGCACTACCCGTTCATTTGTTTTGAAAGCAGTCGCTGAACGTACAAAGCTTTAGACTGACTGTCCCTTTTACGGGCAGAGGGTTTGGTAAATTTTTGGCGGTCACGAAGTTCACGGGCTACGCCTGTTTTTTCAAATTTACGTTTCAGTTTCTTCAACGCTTTGTCAATGGTGTCACCTTCCTTTAGTGTAACAATGATCATATCGATTCTCCTTTCGATTGGTTATTAAATTGGGCTGCAAAGGTATTAAAAAATTCCATTATAATACAATCAATTGAATAAAAATTGATTTTCCGTGTCATAAAACGCAATTTGTACGTTTTTTTATCGATGTTTGTTAAATTGTTGAATTCAATCAAAACTAGAACTATTGCAAACAAAATTGCGGGTTTTCGATGTTGAATCTGTATGTTATTGCTATTACATGCATGTTAATATGTAAAATTTAGCAATGTTGGAATTAAACATCGTCGATGAATTTGTATCAAACGTCACGAGTGTCTCGTATAATAACGTTGCACATATTGTTGTCTTTCTGGAAATAAATAGCCTAATATGAAGAGCCTTTTACTATCACTCATTGTGATTTGCAATTTTTTACTCGCACAGGCTCAAGCTCCTGTGGCGAATTTCATTGCAATCACGCCTACTTCGGGATGCGGTTTTCTCTCGGTCACTTTTCAGGATCAAAGCACCGGGAATCCTACCAGCTGGAACTGGGATTTCGGCGATGGTACCACCCATTCGACTTTGCAAAACCCAACCCATGTGTATTCTACCAACGGTACATATACCGTTAAACTTACTGTTACCAATGCTTCCGGCAGCAATTCGTTCACCCGGACAAATTACATTGTGGTTCACAAGAAACCGGTGGCGAATTTTTCAGGGTTGCCTGTCAGCGGTTGTCAGCCACTTACAGTGCAGTTTAGCGATGTCACAACGCTTGGCGACGGGCCTATTTCGAACTGGAACTGGAATTTCGGTGATGGCTTCAGCTCTACAACGGGCAATCCTTCTCATACTTACACCAATACCGGTTCTTTCAATATTGTGCTACTCATAACCGATATTTATGGATGCTCAGCAAATAAAACTGTCAATAGTTATATTACTGTTTATCCCAACCCGGTTGCAGGATTCACCAGCACCAACAATACGGCATGCAGCTCGCCCGCAACCGTCGACTTCACAAACACTTCAACAGGAGCTGGCCTGACTTATTTATGGAATTTTGGCGACGGCGGAACCAGTACCGATCAGAATCCATCGCATCAATACACAACAGGTCAGTACACAGTCACGCTCATCGTTACAAATTCCAACGGTTGTGAGGACACGCTGGTGATGAATAATTTTGTAAATATTGTTGTTCCGGTGCCCAATGTTACATTTGGTCCAAATGCCGGCTGCAAGCCATTACCTGTAAGTTTTCAATGTCTTAATACCGGTATTGCCAGTGCTTCCTGGAATTTCGGCGATGGAGGCACATCTACAGCTTTAAATCCTTCACACACATACACCAATTCCGGAATATACACCATTACTTTTTCAGCGGTTGACACTTATGGATGTCCCATGGATACTCAGTTTACAGATACCATTGAAGTGTATCCGTCGCCTGTTTTCAATTTTTCGGCTGTTGACCCGGTTGGTTGTATGATCCCATTTACTGTTGATTTTGTCGCTGATCCGGGTTTTGTAAACTATGTCTGGAGTTTCGGCGGGCCTGATACAGCCAATGCTTCCAATACCTATAATGCATTCGGAAATTTTCCCGTAACGCTGACTGTAACGGATACCAATGGCTGTGTAGGAGTATTAACGAAACCAAACTATGTACAGATTGCACCGCCGCCGGTGACTTTTTCCGCCGATGTGTTTTCGGGTTGCGCACCGCTTGATGTGCAGTTTACATCAGCTTCGGGCGGAGCAGGAACAACCTACATCTGGAATTATGGCGATGGTTCGCCACTGGACACAGCGATTAATCCTCTCCACATCTACGGCGATTCCGGGGTGTTTAATGTTACGCTTTCAATTATCAATGCTGAAGGTTGCCCCAACACTATAACCATGAATAATTATATCATGGCGGGCCTTCTACCTCAGGTTGGTTTTTTTGCTGAAGACACCATTGTGTGTTACAGCGAAATGGTTTATTTTCACGACAGCTCAAGCAGCTACGTTGAAAGCTGGAACTGGGATTTTGGCGACGGACAGTTTGGAAGTGGTCCGGATCCAACGCACCAGTATGGAGATACAGGAACATTTACTATTTCTTTGGTTGCGACTCACAATGGTTGCCGCGATACGCTGGTCAAAGAGGATTATATCGTTATCTGGCCACCAATTGCAGCTTTTTCGCCTTCACCTGCATTGCTTTGTTCATATCCCGACACTGTGCACTTTACCGATCAGTCGGTCGGTGCCGAAACCTGGCTCTGGACTTTTGATGATGGAGGAACAGATACTATTCAGAACCCCGACTATATATACTCTGCTCCCGGACAATATATGGTTGAATTACTCGTGACAAATTCCAATGGCTGCCGCGACTCGATTGAAGTACAGGTAAGGGTGGATGAGGTTTTTGCGAACTTTCAATCCAATATCCCCGAGGTCTGTATGTATGATCCGGTATTGTTTTCAGATCTTTCCACTGCATATGTTTCCATTGCAAACAGAGCATGGACTTTTGGTGATGGAGCAAATTCTTCCGGCGCGCCCGCTTCGGTAAGTCATAGCTACAATGCGGCCGGGATATACGATGTGACGCTTCTGGCAACAGATAGCTGGGGTTGCACTGACGATACTACAATAACCAGTATAATAACCGTTGATCAGCTTCCTTCGCCGAATTTCTCGCCTACAACTCCTCTTACGGGGTGCACTCCGCTTACGGTTGAATTTGCCGATAACAGCACTGCCGCAGCACCTGCTGTCTTGACCAATTGGTTGTGGAATTTTGGAAACGGCTCCACATCTACAGCTCATCCTACGGTGCAGTATACTTATTACACAGCTGGCAACTATAATATTTCGCTCACAGTAACTGATTCAAAAGGTTGCGACAGCACAAAAATTTTCTACAATTACGTGCATCCGACCAAACCAAACCCCTCATTTCACACCACTCATACCAACAACGTTTTCTGCTATTCAGAAACTGCGACATTCGTCAACACAAGTACTGCAGCCATTTCCTATGAATGGGATTTTGGTGATGGAAGTCCGGCCAGCACTTTGACCAACCCAACGCATACATACACGGTTGATACCACCACGGTTTTTACTGTTACTCTTGTTGCCACTGATGCCAATGGCTGTGACAGTGCTTATTCCTTGAATATTACCGTCTCGATGCCGTTCCCCGATTTTTCTGCTCCCGTTGTGAGCACGCTTTGTCCACCGCTGATTGTTGATTTCAGTAATCAATCATCTTCGGATGTCACGCAGTTTTCGTGGAACTTTGGTGATGCCGGCAGTGGAACATCGAATACAAGCACAACTGCAAATCCGCAGCACGTGTATTATGAACCGGGTGATTATGACATTAGTTTGACTGTTACAAATAACTTCGGATGCACGATGGACACAGTGTTCCCGTTGTATGTAAATGTTGGTGGTCCGACCGGTGAATTCACCTATGCTCCTCTGTCGGGTTGCGCACCGTTGTTTGTGACTTTCACCACAACCAATCTGAATGCCGATTCGGTCAGAATGGTTTATGGCGATGGCTTTTCTGATTTTGATACGGGCAGTGTAACTTATACACATATCTATCAAACGGGCGGAGATTTTGTGCCTACCATGATTCTTTATAATTACGATGATACCACCGGAGTAATGACATGCCAGATCATGAAACAGGATACCACCAAACCGATTCACGTGATTTCGGGTATCCCTGATTTTACATCCAATACTCCCATTTGCCCGAATATGCCGATGCAATTTATCGACGGTTCGCTGGTGTATGGAACAATTTCTTCCTGGGCTTGGGATTTCGGAAACAGCTCCACAAGCACGTTGCAAAATCCAACCACATCCTACGACTCGCCGGGTTTCTATACGGTTTCACTTTCAATAACGGTTGAAGGAATCTGTAATTACGACACGGTGAAACAATTTTATGTGGAAGTGTTGTCAACGCCTGATGTCCCGATTTTATTCAGTCATACCGCTGCGTGCGGGCCGGTTACGACTGATTTTACCGTTGAAACAGATTCGCTTATTTATCCTTCTCCGGTCTTTGTTTGGGACTTTGATAATGGCGACATATCTACCGATTCGATGACAACTTCAACAGTTTTTAACTCTACCGGCGTTTACAATGTTTTGCTCACCGTGACTTATTCCAACGGATGTACAATGACAGATTCGGTACCGGTTCAGATTTATGCAAACACCATCCCGGAGGTTTCGTGTAATCCTCAGCCCAACCCTGTTCTTGCTGAAATGGAGGTTACTCTTTTAAACACCACAAACACTTTCGGTATTCCTGTCGAACAGCTGATCTGGAGCTGGGATCTGGGCGACGGAACAATATCTGATCAGTACCAGCTTACCAATTCCTACAGCACCGAAGGGTTATATGACATTATTCTGATGGCTTTCACCGACAGCATGTGTTCTGATACGGCTCATTGTCCGCTGGTGGTTGGAGAACTTCTCAACATTCCAAACGTCTTTACGCCAAATGGAGATGGATTCAACGACTATTTCGAAATTGTTTATTACGGAACTTTATCGATGTTCGATCTTTCGATATTCAATCGATGGGGCAACGAAGTGTTTCACAGCACCAGCAAGGAATATCAGTGGGACGGCACCATTAACGGCTCCGAGGCTGCATCTGGAACATATTTCTACATTGTGAAAATCACAACAGAATCCGGAAAAACATTTGAGCAAAATGGCACTTGTACTTTACTGCGAGAGAATTAACGGGAAGAAATTTCCAGAAGCTTTTTCCTGACTTCGACACTTTGAAATTTCCAATTTTGTAAGAAATTGATATATACATTTATACAATTTTCAGGATGCTCAAATGGGTGTCCCGGCAAAA